>QGUO01000042.1 GCA_003242495.1 Pseudomonadota bacterium
CGTGTGCTACGCGTGCCCGTCTTCTTTCGCCGACAGCTCGCCGTGGCGAATCTCCCCTCCATGTTTGCATACCTGCCCTCGGGTCTGCTGCGCGGCTTGCCATGGCGACGCGGCGCCATCGACGTGATCAACACCCACTTCGTGCTGCCCACCGGCCCGTTGGGCCACGCGCTGGCGCGCCGGCATCGGGTGCCGAACGTCCTGTCGGTGCATGGCGGCGACCTGTTCGATCCCAGCAAACGCAGCTCGCCGCACCGGCACGCGCCGCTGCGCTCGGCGGTACGCTGGCTGCTCGAGCGTGCCGATGCGCTCGTCGGTCAGTCACGCGACACGCTGCGCCACGTGCGCGAGATTTACGGCGTCGAGCGGCCCGTCGAACTGGTCCCGCTCGGCATCGAGCGGCCGCCCACCGCCCGTCCCGTGCGTGAGGCCTTCGGCCTGCCGCCCGCGGCGTTCGCCATGATCACCATCGGTCGTCTCGTGCCGCGCAAGGCGACGCTGCAGCTCATCGATGTGTTGGCTGCGACCCGCACCGCCCAGACCCATTTGCTGGTCGTCGGCGACGGTCCCGAGGCGGACGCGCTGCAGACGCGCGCCACGGCGCTGGGCGTACGCGACCGGCTGCACCTGCTCGGACACCTCAGCGAGGCGCGCAAGTACGAGGCGCTCGCCAGCGCCGACCTGTTCGTCTCCACCAGCCAGCACGAAGGATTCGGCCTGGTGTTTCTGGAAGCCATGGCCTTCGGGCTGCCCGTGGTCTGTTACGACCGCGGGGGGCAGACGGATTTTCTCGAGACCGGGACGAGCGGACACGTGGTTGCGCTCAACGATCTGGCGGCCTTCGTGCAGGCCGTCCTCGCGCTGCATGCCGACCGCGCGCTGCGCGAGCGTTGCAGCCGGCACAACCGCATGCGGGTGGAGGATTTCTTCATCGATACCTGCGCCATGCGCTACGAAGGCCTGTTCGAGCAAGCCGTCGCGGCCGCGCCGGCCGCCGCACGGCAGTTCCCCGCGTCCTTTTCCTAGGTCTGCCTCATGGCCCGCCCTCGAGCCCCAGACACGCCAGCTGCCAGGTCATGCCCATGTGCGGATTCGCGGCCATCGTAAGCACCGCCGAGCATCGCGGCGCGACGTTGCGGCGCATGCTGGGCGCCTTGCGCCATCGCGGACCGGACGGCGAAGGCGTGCACGACGGGCCGTTCGTCACGCTCGGCCACCGGCGGCTGTCCATCATCGACCTCGCAGGCGGCGCGCAGCCGCTGCACGATGCGCGTGGGCGGTACTGGCTGGTTTGCAATGGCGAGATCTACAACTATCGGGCGCTGCGCCGACGTTTCGAGCAGGAGGGATACCGGTTCCTGACGCAAAGCGATTGCGAAGTGATCCTGCCGCTGTACGAGCGCTACGGTCGCGGCCTGCTCGATCACCTGCGCGGCATGTTCGCCTTCGCGCTCTGGGACGTCGAACGCCGCGAGCTGCTCGCAGCGCGCGACCACCTCGGTCAGAAGCCGCTGTACTACACCTGCGACGATCGCGGTTTCGCCTGCGCCTCGGAGATCAAGGCATTGCTCGCCGCCGACGATCGGCCGCCGCGCATGAGCCTCGCGGCGCTCGACCAGTACTTCGCGCTGCGGCTCATCGACGCGCCCTTGTCCATGTACGAGGGCATTCACAAGCTGCCCCCGGGACACTCGCTCACTCTGCGGCTGGGCGGGAAGCCCGAGGTGCAGGCCTACTGGGATCTGCGCCAGGCACCCAGGATCGAAGGCTCGGAGCCGGCATTGCTGGATGCGCTCGAGGCGCGGATCGAGGAAGCGTTGCGCCTGCACCTGGTGAGCGATGTGCCGGTCGGCGCCTTCCTGAGCGGCGGCATGGATTCCAGCCTGCTGGTGGCGATGATCAGCCGGCGCCTGGGTGTGAAACGCCTGCCGACGTTCACGATGGGACTCGATTATGCCCGTTTCGACGAAGCGCCCGCCGCACGCGAGGTGGCTCGCCTGTGCGCGACCGCGCACCACGAGGACCGCATGGTGCCGTCGATCGCGGCCACCTTGCCCGATGTGGTGCATGCGCTCGACGAGCCCTCCGATCCGCTGTCGGTATGCACCTGGATGCTCGCGCGCTTCGCGCGCCGGCACGTCAAGGTGGTCATTGGCGGCGACGGCGGCGACGAGCTGTTCGGCGGCTATGACCGCTACTATGGCAATCTGTTCGCCGAGCATGTCGGCCGGATTCCCGCCGCCGTGCGTAGCGCGCTGCTGAAACCGGCGTTCGCGCTGTTTCCGGAAGCCGGCTGGTACAAGAGCGTCGGTCACAGGCTGCGCTGGCTGCACCAGCTCGCCATGCATCACGGCAGCTCACGCTACGCCGCCAGCCTGTCGTACTTCTATTTCGACCGCGAGCGCCGTCGGGCCCTGTTCGCGGCGCCGCTGCGCGAGCAATGGCAGACGCTCGATGCCGAAGCGGCCATCCGCCGGCCTTACGAGGCCGCGCCGGGTGGGCCGCTCGAGCGCATGCTGTACGCGGACAGCAAGGTGCGCCTGCCCAACCATCCGGTGATGATTACCGATCGCATCTGCATGGCGCATGGGCTGGAAGTGCGCAGCCCCTTCATGGACCATGAGCTCGCGCAATTCGCCGCGCGCCTGCCGCCTGCCATGAAAGTGCGTGGCAGCACGCTGCGCTACCTGCAACGCAGGCTGGCCGCACGCTACCTGCCGGCGCACCTCGTCAACCGTCCCAAGCAAGGATTCTCCTCCGCCATACCCTACCTGCTGCAGGCGGAGTATCCGCGCCTGTACTCTGCGCTGCTGGCCGATTCCCGGCTCGCCGCACATGGCATCGTCGATGCCGCCGCGGTCCACCGCCTCGCCGCCGAGCACACGGCGCGGCGCGCCGATCACGGCAATCGTCTGTGGCTGCTCCTCAATGCCGAGCTCTGGTATCGCATGGCCATCCTGCGACAATCCCGCGAGGAGCTGTCGCGCACGCTGAGCCCCTCCCCGGCCATGCCGCGACACACATCCGCGCCGCCGCTCGTCGTGGCGCCGCAAGACCGCAAGGCCACGGGCGCGCAGAACGCCCGGCCAGCGCACGAGGAGACCGAGACTCAGGATTAGCGACTCCGCGCCGGCGCATCCGGGCCCGCGCAGCGGCCCGCCTGACAGGACCGCGCTTTGGCAGGCCGGCCGCCCGCAACGTGCGCCGCTATGCCTCGCCCGTGTGCGCCAGCCGCTGCATGAACACCGCGTCCAGGCGCTCGTTCAGCCCGGCACAGAGCGCCTGCACGTCCGGGGAGATTTCCAGGCCGGCGCCCTTGTTGACCGAGGCGCCGTGCACGTCGCGGATTTGATCCTCCATCGGACCGCGCAGTCCGACGTGGTCGTACACCCGTTCCATCATCGCCACGGGATCGCCCACCAGCGACTCGTAGCGCAGCGGCAAGACCGCCCGCAGGTGCTCGAGGCCCAGGTCGAAGAACAGCCGGTTGCGCACGTACCAGAACAAGGCCGCCGCATCGTGCGGATTCATGTCTTCCGAGAAGCGCTGCGCCACGAGCTCGCGCACCTCGTCGGGGACGCGCTCCGAGCGCCAGTTTCCCGGCTCGTTGCGCGCGATGGGCCGCAGATTGTCGATGCCGTTGCGCAGTCCCCAGCGCTTGAGGTCCGAGGCCGCGACATCCCGGTAATGCCGGAACATGAACACGGCCTTGGAGCCCGGGAAGAACCGCAACAGACCGAGCAGGTTCTGGGTCTCGACCAGCGGCTTCATTACCACCAGGGGCGCATGATCCTGCGCAATGGCCGCGGCCACCTCCGGCAGCGGATTGAGGCGGATCCGCCCCTGTTTATCACCCGAGGACAGGCGGCTGAACTCGCCGTACACCGCGGCGCGCAGGTCGCGATCGAACATGCGCTTCATCAGCGTGGTGCCCGAGCGCTGGCAGCCGACGATCAACAGCACGGATTTCGGTTGCCCGGTGCCGGGCCAGCGCACGAGTTGGTACACCTGCTTGTAGGCCGCGAACGCGCGCGCCTCAAGGCGCTGGCGCAGCGTGCCGTGCGTGCTGCGGGCGGTGTCCCGATGCGCGATCGCGGCCTCGGCCGTCGAGCTGGAGGACATCGGCGGTCTCCCCCGTGGAACGGTCGTCTGATTCGCTGCCAAGCGCTCCCGATCAGCTCGCCGCCGAGTACGAGTAATAGGCGTACTCGTTGCGCTCGGAAGCGCGGTTGAGCACCACGCCCACCAGATTCATTTCCGCGAGCACCTCCTTGGCGCTGCGCAGCGCATCGCGCTCGGTGGTGCCCTCGCCCACCACCAGCAACACCCCGTCGACCTGGGGTGCGAACGCCAGCACGTGGTCCGCGGCGAGAATGGGCGGCATGTCGGCGATCACGATGCGGCGCGGCGTCTCGGCCTCGAGCGCCTGCATCAGCTCGAGCATGCGCGGCGATGTCAGCAGCTCCGAAGATTGCGGCATGTGCTCGAAGTTCGGTATCACGGCGAGTCGCTCGACGATCCCGGGAGAGTATGCGATGTCCTCGAGATCGGCTCGCCCATCGAGATAGTCGCTCAGTCCTTTGGCGCCCGCGCCGCCGATGCCGAGATACTCGGCGATGCGCGGGCGCTCGAGGTCGAGGTCGATGAGGAACACCCAGGTGTTGATGTCCTGGGCCAGTGCCAGCGCGAGATTGATGGCGGTGAGCGTCTTGCCCTCTCCCGGGCTCACCCCGGTGACCGCGAACGCGTTCCACTGGTTGGTTTGCAGGCGACGCAGCACGCGTGTGCGCAGGATCTTGTAGGCGCGTCGTGCGCCCTCGTCGTTCAGGTGCGAAATGATGCGACCATGCTCGAGCGTCTGCGGATCGAGCGCCAGCGAACGGAAGCGCCGTGCGCTCGCCGCGTCCGGCGCCGGGGCCGCCGTCACCCGGCGTGTCGGCCGGCGCCCGGCCTGCGGCTCGGCCTGCCCGCGGCGACGCTGCTCGGCGCTCTTGCGTACGGCTTCCTCGATGATGCTCATGGGCGCGGCCCCTCAGAAGATCAATTGCGTGGCCGCGTAGTAGACCGCCACGACAACCACCGCGGCCTTGGCGGCGTAACTCCAGGTCTGTTTGCGGCGCAGGCGGATCGAATCGCTGTTCTCGATCACCGGGACTGTAGAAAGCGGCGTCACGTCAAGGAGTTCCCGAATGTCACGCGCGCCACGCACGGTCGAGTCGAGCAGCTGCGCCACCAGGATGGCGCTCACTGCCGCGATACAACCGAGCACCAGCCCGATCAAGGCCAAGGCGAGGCGCTTAGGCTGGGCGGGCGCCTGTGGCACGCCGGGCGTGGACGTCACGCGGAACTCGTCCGCCGTGCCGCCGGTAATGGCCGCCTGGCTCACCTCGGCATCCATCTGTCGGCGCAGCAATTCCTCGTACTTGGCGCGCGCACTGGTCAGATCGCGGGTGACCGCCTGGTACTCGCGCTCGACCTCCGGCGCCGAGCTCAAGCGGCCTTGCAGATCCACCAGCTGGGTGCGCAGCTCCGCGGCGCGCGCCGTGAGGGCCGCGAGTTGCGTGTCGGTGGCATTGAGCTGGGTCTGGATCTGCATCGCCATGGGCGAATCGGCGGCGATGCTGCGCTCGGCCTCGTCGCCGGCGGCGATGCGCGCCTCGAGCGCCTCGATGTTGCGGACGATGCGTCGCACGTCCGGATGGTCTTCGCTGTAACGCTGCCGTGTCTCCTCGAGAATGGAGCGCTGGGTCTGCAGCTGCGCCTGCAGGGACATGCCGGTGGTCGAGCCGCCGCGCTTCAGGACTTCGATTTGCCGACGCAGCGACACCAGGTCCGGGTGACTTTCGTCGTACTGCAGGCCCTTGAGCCGGTACTCCTCCTCGAGCTGGCGCAGGCTCGCCGTCTCCGGTCCCATGGAGCGCGCCTGCTGCAGCTGGGCGGTGAGGAATACCCGCTCGCGGCGCAAGGCCTGCATCTGGGTTTCCACCGACTGCAGGTCGCGCTCCGTGCGATCCATGGCCGCGAGATTCACCTCGTTCATCTCCGGCAAGCGGCCGGCATGCTTGCGCTTGAACGCCGCCAGGCGGGCCTCGAACTCGTTGATGCGCTCGCGCATGCGCTCGGCCTCGGCGGCAAAGAACTGCGCCGCATTGGTGGCGCGGCCGCCGCGGTCGCGCCGGTTCTCCTCGAGGAAGGCGTCGACCAGCCATTGGGCGCCATCGCGGGCGCGCTCGGGATGGGGATGATCGAAGGACACCGAGAATGCCGTGACGATCTCGCGCTCGCGCCCGGTGTTCGGATCGAGGATGGGCACCGTCACGATATCCACGCCAATGTTGCGACGCATCTCCTTGAGGACGGTGGCGGGATCGGCATCCTGGTTGGGGTACAGTCGATGCGCCTCGAGCAGGCGCGTCAGGCTCGCGTCGCTCAGCACGATGGTGCTCAGGCTCTGCACGTACTGATCGGCATACGACGGCTCGTCGGGATCGCGCTCCAGCACGTTCTGCAGATTGCGTGCGCCGACGATCTCCAGCACGCCGGTTGCACGATACTTGTCGGGCAGCCCGACCGCGAACATCAATGCCAGCGCCACGATGGGCAGCGCCACCGCCAGGGCAAGCCGCCGCCGCTTCTTGAGGATCGCCAGGTACTCGCCGATCCCGGGCGCCTCGGGCTCCGCAGCCGACACCGATTGATTCTGTTGCATCACGTCTTCTTCGGATTCTCGGAACGGGCCGATACCCACATTGCGACGCCGCCAGAATCATTCCGCGCGGCGCGGCTCGTAGACCAGACTGACGAACACGCCGTTCGAACTCGCATCATCCGGCTCGTCGGAGTACTCCTGCCACACGTAGTTGTACGTGGCGCGCATGGCCCACGCCCGGTGCAGACGCAGCTCGAACCCCGTCTCGGCCGTCAGATATTCCCGTCGAGGGTACGTGCTCGCATCGTCGATCGGATCGTCGCGCAGCGCGCGCGCGCCCACGAGCCATGCAACGCGTTGTGAAACGTCGTGTTCCAGGCGCAACTTGAGTTGATAACGCTCGACGATTTCGCCGGCCGCCACCGGATCGATGCTGCGTAGCAGATCGAGGAACAGGCGATTGCGCTGCCCCGTCCAGTCGCCGCCGATGCCTGCCACCACGCTCGTGTGGCTTTCGCCCTGCTCCGGCTCCGTGCGCTGCCCGCCGAGCCGCATGTAAAAGCGCGAAAGCTCCGAGACGTCGGTGCGCCACTCGAGCTCGCCGCCATACCCGTCCGCCGTGCGGGTGGTCTCGTAGCGTGACGCCACTGCGCGCACCAAGAGCAGCGAGCGCGGCGAGACCCTGAACCCGAAGCCTGCCGAGCCGACCAGCTCGCTCCAGTCCACCTGCTGGCCCTCGAAATGATTGTCGAAGCTCGCGTCGGTGTACTGCGCCATCAACTCCAGCACATGACGCTGCGACAGGTCGTATTCCCAATAGGGGGCCACCCGGAACAGGTCGCGCCGGTTGCGTCGCAGGGTGTTCCCCGAATCGCCGATCTCCGGCTGCCCGAGCCCGAGATCGATCTCGGGCCCCGGCAGTTCGCTGCGCACCACGTCCTGACGCGAAAAACTCGCGCCCACTCCGGTGCGTCGCCGTGGGGTCTCGTCGAACAGCAGCGCATCCACGAAGTAGTCGGTCGAGTCCTCCTCGCGTTCGTCGGGGAAGTACGTCGCACGGATGCGCGGCGTGATCTCGAAGCGCGTGCGCGGGTCGACCGTGCCGAGCGTCACCGCGGCATCGAGCTCGCCGCCCGAGACCTCGATCTCCGTCCCCGGCAGACCCAGCCGATAATTGTCGCTGTATCGATAGCCGGTCGCCACGCGCGGCTGGAGTTCCCAGTTGGCCGCCTGCACCGGGACGATCGCCAGGCTCGCCCCGCCCAGCCACAACGCGTGCAGCATGCACCGTAGCCGCAGTGCACGGCATCGCCGCGCGCCGCGGCGACCGCCTCCCTGCGAAGCGCGCCTGCGATGCTGCATGACAGACAACCGGTCGTACGGCGACATGGAGGCTTCCTCGAAGGTCGGTTCAGAAAGGTACGCGCCGGCAGCATGCGGGTGATCACCCGGCCGCCTAGGGCACGACCACCACATCGCCGCTCATCAGCTCGATGTTCTGCTCGAGATTGCGGCCACGCGCCACCTCCGTGTAGCGGAACGGCAGCGCGGTCTGCGACCCGCCGCGGCCACGCAGCACGACGATGTCGTTTGCGGAGGCGAAGGCCGTCATTCCTCCCGCCATGCTGAGCGCCTGCATGATGTTGACGCTGGGATTGACGATGAACTCGCCCGGGCTGTTCACCTGCCCGAGCACATAGATCTTGTTGCCGTTGATCTGTTGCACCGAGATGGTCACCACGGCATCGGCGATGTAGCGCGACACCCGCTGGCTGACCAGCTCGGTCAGCTCGGCGACCGACTTGCCGCGCGCATCCACCTCCCCCACCAGGGGGAAGGAGAAGGCGCCGTCGGGGCGCACCAGCACCTGGCGCTGCAGGTCCGGCTCCCGCCACACCGAGATCTCGAGCACGTCGCCCGGCTTGACCACATATGAGGAAGGCTGCGCGGCCGTGGTCTCCGCCGGGGTCGACGCGGACGACGCCGGCTCCGCCCCGAACGACGCGAGCGCCGCCAGGCACGGGACGATGGCGCCGAGACTGGCCAAGAGAAAACGGCGAATGGACGTCGGCACGTTCTTACCCCTCAAAGCGTTCACGAAGCCCGACGATCGAGGGCTGTTGGCCTGTCCTTTGCAGGTGACGTGCCAACCGCGGCGCAGATCGGTGCCCGGCACGCATTGCTGCCGGGGCGCGCCGGGAGCGCGCACCGGGCGGCGCGGCGCGCCGCTCCGAGGGCCGCGCGCCGCAACGAGTTGTAAGAACGTCGGGAGTTCACGGATGCACGATGCAAAAGTTACAACGTGCGCCGGCAAGCAAGACGATGGTGGCGCTCGCGTCGACGGTGCGACGCCGGGGACGCCCCGCCTGTCCATCATCGTGCCGCTCTACAACGAACAGGAGAGCGTGCACGCGCTGTATGCGGCCATCGTGCAGGCGATCGGCGAAATCGGCGCGAGCGCCGAGGTCGTGTTCGTGGACGATGGCAGCAGCGACCGGACGGTGGAGTATGCCCGGCGGCTGGCGCAGCTCGATGCGCGCCTGCGCATCGTCAAATTCCGGCGCAACTACGGGCAGACCCCCGCCATGGCGGCCGGCATCGCGCATGCCCATGGCGAGATCCTGGTCACCATGGACGGCGATCTGCAGAATGACCCGGCGGACATCCCGCGTCTCATCGAACGCATCGACGCCGGCTACGACATCGTGGTGGGCTGGCGTCACCGTCGCCAGGACAAGCTGTTCTCCCGGAAAATTCCCTCACGCATCGCCAATTGGCTGATCGGCAAGGTCACGGGCGTGGCCATCCGCGACAACGGCTGCTCACTCAAGGCGTTTCGCGCCAGCCTGATCAAGCGCATTCCGCTGTATGCGGAGATGCACCGCTTCATTCCGGCCATGGCTGCGATGGCCGGGCCGCGTATCGCCGAGATCAAGGTGCGCCACCATCCGCGGCGCTACGGACGATCCAAGTACGGCCTGTCACGCATCTACAAGGTGTTGCTCGACATGATGGTCATCAAGACCGTGTCGACCTTCGCCTCGCAGCCGCTGCGCTGGTTCACGCTGCTGGCGCTGCCGTTGCTGCTGCTGGCGCTGCCGGCGCTCGCCCATACCGTGATCGCGCTCACCACGGGCGCATTCGGCATGTCACTGCCCATCGCCGGGACGGCCGTGATCTTCCTCGCCTCCGCGGCCATCCTGGTGCTGAGCGGTGCGCTCGCCGAGCTGACCTATTCGCGCGGCGACCTGCGCGACCGCGACTTCCTGAGCCTGACGCAGCGCGTCGAGCCCGGCCGCTGCACGGATTCCCGGGTACCGACATGAACGACACCACCGCCGCGCAGGCAGCGAAACCCCAGCTCTCCGTGATCGTTCCCGTCGGCGCGCGCCGCGCCGACCTCAAGGCGCTCTACGCCGACTACAAGGCCGGCGTCGCGGCGCTCGGCCTGCGCTACGAGTTCATATTCGTGCTCGACGGTCCCCGGCTCGATGCCGCGCGCACCCTGGATGAGCTGCGCCGTGCCGGCGAGGAGTTCATGGTCGTGCGCCTGACCCGCTACTTCGGGGAAGCCGCCGCGCTCATGGCCGGCTTCGAACGCTGCACGGGCGATATCGTGCTCACGCTGGCGGCCTACCATCAGATCGAGCCCGGTGACATCGCCCGCCTGGTCGGCGCGCTGCAGGGCACGGACATCGCCATCGGGCGTCGCTGGCCGCGGCATGGCAACGCGCTCGACAAGCTCCGGCGCCGCACGTTTCACGCCGTGGTGCGGTTCGCCACGGGACTGAAGTTTCACGATCTCGGCTGCGCGGCGCGCGCCATGCGTCGCCAGGTCCTCGAGGAGATCGATTTGTACGGCGACCAGCACCGCTTCATCCCCGTCCTGGCCGACCGGCTCGGCTTTCGGGTCAGCGAAATCACCGTGCGCCAGCATGCCCTGGACCGCACCAAGCGCATCTATCGCCCGCGCGAATACCTGCACTACCTGCTCGACCTGTTCAGCATATTCTTCCTGGTGCGCTTCACCAAGAAGCCGCTGCGCTTCTTCGGCATGGTGGGCGCCGCCACCTTCAGCGCCGGCGCCCTGCTCATGGTGTACTTGACGGTGCAGCGCCTGGTGCTCGATCAAAGCCTGGCCGAGCGGCCGGCGTTGCTGCTGGGCGCCCTGCTCATCGTGCTCGGCATGCAGATCTTCGCGCTGGGCCTGCTCGGCGAGCTCATCATCTTCACGCATGCACGCGATCTCAAGGACTATCGCGTCGAGGAAGTGATCCATTACCCCGAATCGGCCGCCCCCGACCCGGCCGATCCCTCCTCCGGCGCCCCCTCGCCCCAGGGCCAGCCCACTGCCCCGGCGGCCCTGGTCTGATGCCATCCGGAACGGGCTTCGCGGCGCGGCCAAGGGGCTGTTCGACCCGTTGGGTGCGGCACGACCCGGTGATCCCGTGCGACCGCGACCGTGATCCGATACCCGTGCGGCCGCGACTGCCTTGCGCCGTCCTTACGTTGCGGGGCTCACCCGCCGCCCCGACGCGCAGGCGCCTCGAACAAGGCCTCGTAGGCGGCCAACAGATGCGGCGCCTCGTGCTCCCAGGAAAGCACGTTCTGCACCCGCTCGCGCCCCAAGCGTCCCATGCGTTCGCGCAGCGCCTCATCGTCGAGCAGCAACACGATCTTGCGGGCGAGATCGATGGGATCATTGGGTTTCGCGTAGAGTGACGCCTCCTGCGCCGAGACCCTGCCCTCGGTGAGGTCGTATTGCACCACGGGCTTGCCGAGCGCCATGTACTCCATGACCTTGTTCATGGTCGACTTGTCGTTCATCTCGTTCGCCACGTCCGGGTTGACGCATACATCGGCGGTGTTGAGCATCGCCAGCAGGGTGGCATCCGGCACCCGCCCCGTGAAGGTGACGTACGGGTCGATCTGGAGCGCCCTGGCTCGGGCCCGCAGCGCCTCGAGCTCCGTGCCGCCGCCCACCAGCCCGAACTGCACGTCGTGCCGCTGCAGGTCGTAGACGATGTGGTGCACGGCGGTGAGCAGGCCATCGATGCCTTCCTGACGGCCCATCACCCCGACGTATCCGACCAGGTAGCGTCTGCCGTTCTTCAGCTCGGGCGACGGCGGCAGGATTCTCAGGCGACTCAGATCCGGTCCGCTGCGCACCACGAATACCTTGGAGGGCTCGCGCCCGCCGCGCTCGATGGCGATCCTGCGATAGGACTCGTTGGTGGCCACGCACACGTCCGCGGTGCGAAAGGTCCAGCGTTCCAGCCGCAGCATGAGCTTGTAGAACACATCGCGCCGTCGGAACTTCGCCTCGTAGAGCTCGGGGTTGATGTCGTGGTGATCGAACAGGAATTTCTTGCCGAAGAGCTTGTAGAACCCGCCGATGAGAAACAGCGTGTCAGGCGGATTGCAGGCGTGGATCACATCGAAACCGCGCGTGGCGAGCACCTTGAGCGACAGCACGAACTCTGCCAGCAAAGCCCAGGCGTACTCCGCCGCATAGCCGAGCGGACCGTCCCCCTCGAAGGGCTGTGGATGCCGCCAGATGGCTATGCCGTCGATCTCCTCGAAGTGCCTTTCGTAACCCTTGCCCTTGGGGCAGATGATGGACACCTCATAGCCGGCGGCGCGCAGCGTGCACGCTTCCTGCCAGACGCGCCGATCGAATGGACAGGGAAGATTCTCCACGATGATCAGCACGCGCCGGCGACGCAATGCCGCGGCCGTCGATTTCGCCAGCTGCTGCCCCGATTCCATTGGCTCACCCGACGTAGCGTGCGCGTCCGCGCGCGAGCCGGGCATCTGCCCGGCCGGGCGATGACTCACCAGCACACGCCCTCGTAGCGGCAGCGATGCGCCGCCGCCTCCGGCAACAGCGACATGTCCAGAAGAAACTGATCCTCGTGGGTATGCGTCTCGAGCGCCGCCAGCACCTCGGGCGTCTTGATGGACACGACCAGCACCTCGGAATCGCGCACCAGGGTCTCGAGATCCTCGGTCATCAGCTCGGCGATGTGCGGAACGCTTTCCTCGATGTAGCGCCGGTTGGCGCCGATGAGGCGCGCGACGTTCACCTGCGGATCGTAGATGCGCAGCTTCAGGCCCTTGCCGAGAAACTGCTCGGTCATGATGACCAGCGGGCTTTCGCGCAAGTCGTCCGTGCCCGCCTTGAAGCTGAGGCCGATCACGCCCACCGCCCGCTTGCCGCTCGCCAGCACGCGTTCGACCGCCTGCTCGATGTGCCGGCCGTTGCTCGGCAGCACATGGGCGAGCATCGGCAGCTCCACGTCGTGGCTCTTCGCCATGTAGAGCAGCGCCTTGAGATCCTTGGGCAGACAGGAGCCGCCGAAGGCGAACCCCGGCTTGAGATAGGCAGGCGAAATGTTCAGCCGCTGATCGAGACACAGCAGGCGCATCACTTCGTGCGGGTTCACACCCAGCGCCTGCGACATCCGTCCGATCTCGTTCGCAAAAGTGATTTTCACTGCATGAAAGGCGTTGCAGGCGTACTTGAGCATCTCGGCGGTGGCCACCGAGGTGTGCACGAACTCACAGGGCAGATGCCCGAACAGTGCACGCAGCCGCTCCACGGCATACGCGTCGTCGGCGCCCACGATGGTCATCGGCGGACGATCGTAATCCTCGATGGAGCTGCCTTCGCGCAGGAACTCCGGCTGGAAACACAGGCTGAAATCGCGCCCGGCCGTGAGGCCCGAGGCCGCCTCCAGCGCCGGGCGAATGACACCGTGGAGAGTGCCCGGCCTGACGGTCGAGCGAATGACGATCACATGGCGCGTGTCTTTCTCCGCCAGCGCCGCGCCGATCTCGCCGGCGATGCGCTCGATGGCACCCAGGTCCTGACTGCCGTTGGCGCTCGCCGGCGTGCCCACGCAGACGAACGACAGGTCGGTCGCCAGCACCGCCTCGCGCACCGATTCGGTCACCTGCACCTCGCCCTGGGTCATCACCTGGCGGGTGAGCTCCTGGATGCCGGTCTCGACGATGGGCGCCTGGCCGGCGCGCAGCAGCTCGAGCTTGTTGTGATCGATGTCCACGCCTACCACGCGATGTCCATCGCGCGCCAGACAGGCGAGCGACACCGCGCCCACGTATCCCAGTCCGAAGACGCTGATACGTTGCGGCGTCCCGGGCGCCGCCTCGACCTCGGCGGTGCGGCCTCCCTGCCAGGGTTCAGAACCCGGCGGCGTATTCGTCCGCAGCGCGTCAACTTGCAATGACATCACGTACCCGCATCGTGTTGCTCCGCAA
>QGUO01000445.1 GCA_003242495.1 Pseudomonadota bacterium
CCACGGGATGGTCGGCGGTGCCGTCGACGTACCACTGCATGCCCGGCTGCACGGTGAGGCCGGCGTTCGCCCGCGCGTAGACGACGGTCCCCTGCGGCATGAAGACATAGTGCGGCGATTCCAGCGCCGCCAGCCGCTCGGCCTCCTCGAGCGCGGCGAAATCCGCGCCCAGGCTCACCTCTCCGTTCAGCACCCACGCGAACCGGCCGCCATTGAAGTGGCTGTAGAGGCGCACATTGGCATCCACCGTCCCGCTGAGCTCGCAGATCCGGTAAGTCTCGCGGCGCACCACCAGCACCTGGTCCTCCGGGAGGAGTGTGCCGACGCCCATACAGTCCGGATAGATCAGGCGCAAATCGCGCCCGGCGTGATTCTGCACGCTCGAAATGACCGCGAGGCCGCCGGAAGCGAACGGCCAGGCTTCGTAGACCAGCTGCGGATTGCCGACCCGCAGGTCCGCGGTCAAGCCGGGGTCGGCTTCATAGTAGGCGCGCTCGGGATCCTCGCGCGCAGCCCCCGTCGCGCCCGCGGCATGATCGATGCCATCGGCAGCGGCCAGGGTCGGCTCCAGGCAACCAAACGCCACACCGGCGAACCCGGCCCCTGCGCCGGCATCCAATTGGAGGCAGTGACGGAAGTTCTGCACCACCACGTTGGTCAGATCGATCCGACCGCCTTGCACGCTGATCGCCGTCCCCGCCTTGAAATCGCGATCGATCAACGTGACGCCGTTCAGCTCGACCTTCCCCCCGATGCCGTGCAACGCAGGCGCCTCGGCCTGGTCGTGATAGAAGATGCCGGACACCCCGCCAGAAAAGTCCCCATGCCAGTGGACGGCCGCGCCGCGCGTGTTGCGGGTGACGAGGCGCAGGGCGGTGCCGGTATGGCCGCCATTGATGTCGACACCCGTCGCCCCGCTGTCGAACACAGTGATCGTCGTGCGACTGCGCTGACTTTGCGGTGCATTCAGGACGACGGCGGCCCGCGCTTGCGCACCCTCGACGACGCCGCCTCCGCCGCTGACCGAGCCGTTGAACCCCAACCGGGGCGGGCCGCGCCGCCCCCCGGTGATGGCCTCACCGATGACCGCGGTCTCGGCGTCGAGTGCCGACAGACCGGCATAGTAGCCGTACGTCCCTTCGACATTGCAGAAACGGTTCGCGCCGGTGTCCGCCGGGCAATCGGGGTGCGGACCGATGCTGTTGACCACCACGCCGCCCCATTCGCCGCTCCCCCCGAGGGTCTCATCCAGCGGCATCACATCACCGTTGAAGTAGCCATTGCGATGGACGACGATCACCGACCCTGCCGTCGCTCGCAGCACGCCGCTGCCGCCGCTGACGCTCGTGGTGTCCAGGCTGGCGAACTCGTCATTGACGAATTCCTCGATCGACGCGTAAGTCCGGTTATCACCGATTTCCAGCGTGCCATCCAGTATCCACACCAACGGCTCGTAACGATGACTCCATTTGAGGTTCGTTCGGCTGCCGCCCGGCACGTGACCCGCGGTGATGCGGCAGGCCTGGGTCGGCACGCCATCGAGCACGATGGGATCCATCGGCTCACCCAGCACCGTGCCATCGATCAGCTCGCACTGAGCCAGTGCGAGGTCGTTCGGTGCGCGCTGCGCCGGCTCCGAGCCATCGCTCCCGCACGCGCTCAACACCATGGCCAGCAGCGGCCCCCATACCATCCGTCCAGCACCCACCCTCGAGACGCGGCGATCGCGCAACATGTACTTTCCTTTCCAGTGAATCGTTATCGAATGACAGTCCCGGTCGACCGTCAGATCAGAATGCATAGCTGATTTTGAGCTTGGCGGACCGGCCCGGTTCGTACCGCAGATACGGCAGGTCCCAGCCCTCGTACTTGAGATATCGTTTCGCACCGAGGACGTTGTCCATGCTCAGCAACAACGTCCAGTTCTGTCCGAAACGTTTCTGGTAAATCAGCTTCAGATCTTCGTAGGGCTGCTCGTAGACATTGTTGCGGATCGCAAGAAACCCTTCCGCCGCCGTCACGATGGCGAGCTCTTCTCCCTGGCGGCTATAGACCGCGGTGAACTGCTGACCGCTGGCAAAGTGGTCGTAGCCGATCTGCAGGTTGATCAGATAGTCCGGTTGCCCCTGTAATGGCCGGTTCGGATCGTATTCGAGCGTATCGACCGGCAAGTTGACTTCCGAGTTGATGTCCGTGTAGCTGAACTGCACGAACAGCTCATGGTTGGCGCCGAACGAGAACACCTGGCGCAGGTCGAGCTCCCAGCCGTCGACACTCGCCGACGAGACATTCTCGAAGGTGTAGTAGCGATACTCCTCGCCTTCGCCGAGAAAGGTGTTCTCGATGGCGTTGGTCAGGTCCTTGGTGTAGTAGGCGAGCGTGATCGACTGGTCTTCGCGCGGATACCACTCCAGCCTGACATCGTAGTTCTTGATCTCGGCCGGTCTCAGGTGCAGATTGCCGCGATACTGCTCCAGCGTATCGTAGTTGGTGAAGGTCCGCGGCACGATCTCGAAGGTCTCCGGCCAGCTCACCGTATTGCCATAGCCGAGCCGGAGCTGCCAGCGGTCATTGAACCGATAAGTCAATGCGGCCGAATAGAGGTCGTACTGTTCATCCAGGAGCTCCGTCAACGGCTCGGGCGTGTACTCGTACATTTCCGCCGCAAGCGAAAATGTCTCGCGGCGCACTCCGAAGCTCGCGCGCACTGTCTCCCAGAAATCCAGGTCGGCCATCAGGTAATACGAGTCGGTCGCCTGGTCGACGAGGTAACTGTCGCCCCACCAACCGACGTCGCGGGTCGGATCGACGCCGAATATCTGCAACGCGACACAGCCGCCGAAGCCGATGCCCGCGCAGAGGTTCTCCTCAGTGAACAGACCACCCGGCTGCCGGCTTTCCAGCTCCTCACGCGTCAGCTCGCCAGTCGTCTGCTGCCCCCAGGCGTAATACCAGGAGTACTCATAACCCTCGCGTTCGCGTTCAAGGAGATAGAGCCCGGCCTTCAGGGAAGCGGTCACCGGACCGCTCTCGAGGATCGGCATGGTCAGATCCGCACGATAGCCGGTGCTGCGCTCCTCCATCTCCTCCCATTCGAACCGGTTGTTCGAGCTGCCGCCGCGCAACTCCGCTGACGCGAGCTGCTCGTTCGCTGCCCAGGTGTAGACCTTGGCGTCGGGACGGTCGAACGTGCCGCGGGCCTGCATCGCCAGCCAGTCCAGGGTCAGGCCGCCGAGTCCGTCGAACCGATGGCGTCCCCAAAGCTGGCTGCTCCAGAGCTGCTCTTCGAC
>QGUO01000446.1 GCA_003242495.1 Pseudomonadota bacterium
ACCGGGAGCCATCTGAACGCTGGTTCGCAGATCCGCCCGGCAGTGTTCACACAGCCCTGGATGTCCTCCTGCCCCACAGCCACTCCCGCACCCGGTGGATGTCCCGCTCCCGCACCCTCCCGCACCACCCTCCGTGGATGTCCACTCCCGCACTCGTGGATGTCCCGCTCCCGCCCCCAGGTGGATGTCCCGCTCCCGCATCCCCCAGGTGGATGTCCAGCTCCCGCCGCGCAGGTGGATGTCCCGCTCCCGCATCCCCCAGGTGGATGTCCAGCTCCCGCCCCCAGGTGGATGTCCCGCTCCCGCAGCCTCCCACCAAAGAACCGCCCGACCGCCCCCCTCCCCGCAGGCTCCCACCTCTGCCCGCCGGACGCCCCATTATCCCGCCGGGCAGCTCGCAAAACGTTTGCAGGTCCCGGGAAACGCCCTCCGAACGCCTCGTTCCCGGGGCACCCCGCCGCAGGCCCGGACGCCTGGCGAGTTTTGCCGTGGCGCCGCCACGACCCGCCGCCTGACGCCCGACAGCGCTCCTGCAGAAATCCCGCTACCGGGCTGCCCGCGGCCTTCCCGCTCACGGCCCCGGCAGGCCGCCCCGCTTGGTCGCGGCGCAAGTCACCCAGCTCGGCTGCCTGGCGCGCGGCGCTTGCCTGGCGTTCCGCGAGCGTGAAGTGGAAGAGAGAAGCCACCGAGTGTCTGCGGATCGTCCTCCGCGACGAAAATCTTTCCCGGACTGTGCAACGAGATGCCCCCTCCCTGACGCGAGACACTCACCCGCTGACTCGCTGCATGCAACCTGGGTCGCTGACGCCGTCTTCAGGATGACCAGGCGCGCATCTGATCGAACCGGGCATGATGGCGGGATGACCAGGCGTGGGATGCCCGACTGACACGGCGACGTGGCCGCTTGCCCGTCCCGACGCCCTCGGCGAGCTGAATGAGCGGACGCTTGGCCGTCCCGACGCCCGCGGCGAGCTGAATCAGCGGACGCTTGGCCGTACCGACGCCCGCGGCGAGCTGAATCAGCGGACGCTTGGCCGTCCCGACGCCCTCGGCGAGCTGAATCAGCGGACGCTTGCCCGCGCCGCCTTCGGCGAACCGAATGAGCGGACGCTTGGCCGTACCGACGCCCGCAGCGAGCTGAAGGAGCGGACGCTTGCCCGTACCGACGCCCGCGGCGAGCTGAATCAGCGGGCGCTTGCCCGTCCCGACGCCCTCGGCGAGCTGAATCAGCGGACGCTTGCCCGCGCCGCCTTCGGCGAACCGAATGAGTGGGCGCTTGGCCGTACCCACACCCTCGGCGAGTTGCTGCCCAGGTGCGGTGTGTTCGGACCGCTATAGAAAGGGTGTCAGATGCACGTCTGATCGAATTGGCCGCGCGGTCGCGGGATGACCAGGCATGGGTGTGAATCGGAAGGCGATCGTGGGGGGACCATGGCCGGCGAAGACAGTCGCTCAGCGATTTGCTGAGTAACCAGCACGGGGAACCCCTTAAGCAACGCGGCATCGGCTGCACGCTGCGCTCCCACGCCGCACCCACACCCCGCATGCCCTTGCACCCTCTGATGCGCCCGGGTGCAGGGCTTGTGCTGAAGATCAGTCCCCGAGCGCCGACTGCAGCGCTACGATCTCCTCAGCGCAATCGTTCATGATGTGCTCGCACTTGGCGTTGTCGAGATTCAGTCGCGCGAACGCCTTGACGCCCAGCATGTTGAGCTCGAAGTCCTCTACCTCATGGCCCATGAACGCGGCCATGGTCACCGCCACCGTAAGCACGTCGGTCATGTCCGGGGATGCGGCATCGCGATCGAGGTTTTCGTGCTCGGCAACCGCCTCCACGATGTGCTCGGGGAACTCCCAGTTCTCCACGATGGCCTTGCCGACGTTGGCGTGCCAATCGCGGATCACGTGAGCCAGCGTCTCCGGGTCCTTGAACAACTGTGCGTGGCGGTTGGCGCGCGCCAGGATGTAGAGCTTGCCCACGTTGTGCAGCAGGCCTGCCAGCAGCGCCTCGTCGGCGTTGGCAACGCGCACGCGCGAGGCGATGGCGTGGGCCAGGGCGGCGGCCAGCGTGGCCTCCTTCCAGAGCTTGGCAAGCTCGCCGGCAATTTCCTGCAGCTCGCTTGCACGACGCAGTTGAGCGATGGCGAACGACACGGCGGCGGTGCGCACATTGTTGTGGCCGATCCGATTGATCGCCCCCTTCAAGTCGGTGACCGTGCGACCGCTCGGATTGAACGCCGCGGAGTTGGCCAGTGTGAACACCCGTGCCGCGAGCCCGGCATCCGACCCCACCACGCGGGCGATTTGCTCGTTGGAGACATCCTCGTCGGCCAGCACCTTGCGCACCCGCACCGCCACTTCCGGAAACGACGGCAGCTCGACGCGACCGTTGGAGACTTCCCGAGCGAGCTCGGCGACGAACGCAAACGCACTGGCCGTATCGGACTGTGCCGCGGACTCGTCGACTGAGAGGGCGGTATTCGTGTTCATGGTTCTGACATCGACTCGTGCTGATGCAAGTCAGCTTAACCGTGCAGCAATGTCGCGCAAGGAATGCTTTCGCAGTTTCTCGAGCATATGCGCTCTACGCTCATCCCACGGCTCGTTGCGCGAGCGCTCGACGCTCATCCCACGGCTCGATTGCGCGAGCGCTCGGCGAGCATCGCCAGCAGCTCCCGTGCAAGCAGGTTGAGTGGTACGACGTGCTGTGCGGCCCCGAGCCGCACCGCGGCACCGGGCATCCCCCAGACCACACTGCTCGCCTCGTCCTGCGCAATCGTGCACGCACCGGCCTCGAGCATCTCGAGAAGCCCGCGAGCGCCGTCGTCGCCCATGCCCGTCAACAGCACGCCGATGGCGTTCGGGCCGACGTTCTGCGCGACCGAGCGGAACATCACGTCCACACTCGGACGGTGCCGATTGACCGGCGGGCCGTCGTTGAGTCTGCAGCGATAGCGCGCGCCATCGCGCTCGACGATCAAGTGCCGGTCGCCCGGCGCGATGTACACGTGCCCGGGCAGGATGTACTGCCCATCCTGCGCCTCGCACACCGCCATGGCGGACGAGCGATTCATCCGCTCCGCGAACGGCTTGCTGAAGGCCGCCGGAATGTGCTGCGAAATCACGATCGCCGGCGCGTCCGGGGGCAGTGCGCCCAGCAGCTCGCGGATGGCTTCGGTGCCGCCGGTCGAGGCGCCGACCGCCACGATGCGATCGGTGGTACGTAACACGCGTCGCGGAGCGGCGGGGGGCAGAAATGCATCGACCCTGCGCCGCGGACCGGCCTGCGG
>QGUO01000447.1 GCA_003242495.1 Pseudomonadota bacterium
TCGGGCAGACGCGCCCGATAGTCGTATGCCTTGAAGCCGATGATGGAGCTCATAGCGTTCTACAATCTCAACCTTAAGCGATTGCCGGCGAGGCGGCCCAACGCGCAGACGCCTGTCGCGCGGACGGGCGGCCGGCACGCCGGCCTCCCCGATCCGCACGTGCGCCGTTCATGGACCGCCTGCCCGGGCCGTCCGATCCGGTGCCTGCCGCGCTGCGAGCGGCAACGTCGCAAGACGCAGACGCGGCGTCACTCCGTCGAGCCCTGGCGGCCGTACTGGTCCTCGAACCTCACGATGTCGTCCTCGCCGAGGTACGAGCCGGACTGCACCTCGATGATGTGCAGCATGATCTTGCCGGGATTCTCGATGCGATGGCGCACGCCGATCGGAATGTAGGTGGACTGGTTCTCCTCGAGCAGGAACACCTCGTCGCCGCGCGTGATGCGCGCCGTCCCGGAGACCACCACCCAATGCTCGGCGCGATGATGGTGCAGCTGCAGCGACAGGGTGGCGCCGGGCTTGATGCACAGGCGCTTGACCTGGAACCGGTCCCCGGCGTCGATGCTGTCATAGCTGCCCCAGGGCCGAAACACCTCGCGATGCAGGGAGGTCTCGTAGCGGCCTTCGCGCTTCAGGCGCGCCACCAGTTGCTTGACGTCCTGCACGCGGTCCTTGGGGGCGACCAGGACCGCATCCTTGGTTTCGACCACGACATGGTTCTCGAGGCCCACCGCCGCCACCAGCCGACTGGTGGAATGCAGGTAGCAGCCGCGCACGTCCTCGGTGAGCACGTCGCCCAGACACACATTACCGTCGCCGTCGGCGGGAATGGCCTCGTGCAACGCCGACCAGGAGCCGACGTCGCTCCAGCCGGCATCGAGCGGCACCACCACCCCACGGCCGGTCTTCTCCATCACCGCATAGTCGAAGGAATCGCTGGGGCAGGCCCCGAACTCCTTGAGCGGCAGGCGCGTGAAATCGAGATCGCGGACCGCCGCGGACACCGCCTGGGCGCAGGCTTGATAGATCTCCGGCGCGAGCGCGCGCAGCTCCTCGAGCACCGCCCCGGCGCGGAACATGAACATGCCGCTGTTCCAGAAATACTCGCCGGATTCGAGATACTGCCGCGCGGTGGCCAGATCGGGCTTCTCCACGAATTGCGCGATGGGAAACACCGTTGCCCCGGCGGCTGCAGCGCCGCGACGGATGTAGCCATACCCGGTCTCGGGGCGGTCCGGCACCACGCCGAAGGTGACCAGCTGCCCGTGCAGCGCCGCTTCGCGGCCGATCGCAACCGCCGCCTGGAAGGCCTCGACGTCGCGGATGACATGATCGGCGGGCAGCACCAACAGCACCGGGTCGGCGTCCGCGCCACCGGATGGCGCCGCCGAGACCGCCGCCATCGCGGCGACCGCCACCGCCGGTGCGGTATTGCGCCCGGTGGGCTCCAGAAGAATGGCCTGGGCATCGAGACCGCGCTCACGCAGCTGCTCGGCGACGAGGAAGCGATGGCTCTCGTTGCACACCACGATGGGCGGCGCGACGTCCGCCACGCCATGCACCCGCGCCAGGGTTTCCTGCAGCATGGTGCCGCGACCCACGAGCGGTAGGAGCTGCTTGGGATAGAGCTCGCGGGACAATGGCCACAGCCGCGTGCCCGAGCCTCCCGAGAGGATGACAGGGATCAGCATCGCGAACGCTCGTGCAGGTTACACATTCGACTGGTCCTGGACCCATCTTAGCGCGCGCCGAGGCCCGCGCGCGCACCACTGCCCGCGGCCTGCAGCCGATCGCAGCGCGGCAGACCCTGCGGGTCGAAGCCTGGCGGTCTGGGGTCGGCCGGGCGCCGACCCTGGACCCGCCATGAACCGGACGGTCACGTTCAACCGACCGCGGCCTGAGCGGCGCTGCGCTCGAGCGGCGGACGCGTCACCACGCTGTCGCCGCGGCCAATGCCGAAGTATTTCAGGCCGTACTGGCGCATCAAGGCCGGATCGTACAGATTGCGGCCATCGAAGATGACCGGATGCTTCAGCTCCGCCTTGATCTGATCGAAATCCGGACTGCGAAACTCCTGCCACTCGGTCACGATGGCCAGGGCATCGGCGCCCTGCAGCGCTTCCATCGAGCTCTGCGCCAGATAAAAGTCCGTTCGGTCCCCGTACAGCCGCAGGGCCTCCTGGCCGGCGACCGGGTCATAGGCGCGCACCTTGGCGCCTGCCTTCCACAAGGCCTCCATCAGGGTGCGGCTGGGCGCCTCGCGCATGTCGTCGGTGTTGGGCTTGAACGCCAGTCCCCAGACCGCCAGGGTCTTGCCGGCGAGCTGCCCGCCGAAGTAGCGCTCGATCTTGCTGTACAGCTGCTTTTTCTGTCGCTGGTTGACGTCCTGCACGGCAGCCAGCAGCTGCGCGTCAAAGGCATGTTCCTTGGCGCTGCGCGCCAGGGCCTGGACGTCCTTGGGGAAGCACGAGCCGCCGAAGCCGCAGCCGGGATAAATGAAGTGATAGCCGATGCGCGGGTCCGAGCCGATGCCCAGGCGCACCTTCTCGATGTCGGCGCCCATGCGTTCGGCCAGATTGGCGAGCTCGTTCATGAAGCTGATCTTGGTGGCCAGCATGGCGTTGGCGGCGTACTTGGTGAGCTCCGAGGAACGCACGTCCATCACGATCATGCGCTCGCGGCTGCGGGTGAAGGGATCGTACAGCGCCTTGAGCAGCTCGGCGGTCCGCGGATTGTCCGTGCCGACCACGATGCGGTCGGGCTTCATGAAGTCGGCGATGGCCGCACCTTCCTTCAGGAATTCCGGATTCGACACCACGTCGAACTCGACCGAGACGCGCCGCGCACGCAGCGTCTCCTCGATCTTGGCCTTGACCTGATCGGCGGTCCCGACGGGGACGGTCGACTTGGTCACCACGGTGCGGTACTCGGTCATATGCGTACCGATGGACTCCGCCACGGCCAGGACGTGACGCAGATCGGCCGAGCCGTCCTCGTCCGGCGGGGTGCCGACCGCGATGAACTGGAACAGTCCATGCGCCACGCCCTCGGCCGGATCGGAGCTGAAGTTGAGACGGCCGGCGGCCAGGTTCTTCTTGAGCAGTTCCTCGAGCCCGGGCTCATAGATGGGCGACTCGCCCCGGCGCAGCATGGCGATCTTGCGCTCGTCCACGTCCACGCACAAAACATTGTTGCCCGCCTCAGCGAAACAGGCCCCGGTCACCAGGCCCACGTATCCCGACCCGAATATCGTCAGACGCATGTACAACCTTCTGAGAGTGCTAGGT
>QGUO01000448.1 GCA_003242495.1 Pseudomonadota bacterium
CGTCGCACGAATACTTCGTACATTGCCGCAGTGGACAAGCAGCCTTAAGCCAGGCGTCCGGGCGATGCGGCTGGTGGGTGATGCGGGAGATATCAGCCTGCGGGCCCAGCTCCAGCGCCGCGAGCGTCGCGAAGCGCTCGCAGAGTCGTCCATGAAATCGACACGGCGCGTGCGCGAATCACGGCGGGACGGGTCAGGCGGCGCGAACGTCGTCCGGCGAAGTCGGACGCCGCCTCAGAGCGGCAGTCCGATGTAGTTCTCTGCCAGCGCGCATTGCGCGGCGCGCGAGCCGAACAGGTATTCGAGCTCGGCCGCCCGAATGCGCTCGTTGAAGGCTTCGTCGGAAAAGCGATGCAGTTGTGTGGTCATCCACCAGGAGAAGCGCACCGCGCTCCACACACGCCGCAAGGCCCGCGCCGAGTAGCCGTCGAGACCGCGGTCGGAACCCTCGACATAGAACTCCCGCAGAGCCTCATAGAGATACCAGACGTCGCTCGCCGCCAGATTCAGGCCCTTCGCGCCCGTCGGCGGCACGATGTGAGCGGCATCGCCGGCCAGGAACAACTTTCCGTAGCGCATCGGCTCGGCAACGAAGCTGCGCAATGGGGCAATACTCTTCTCGATCGATGGCCCCACGCTCATGCGGGCGGCCACGTCCTCGCCGATGCGCCGCTTGAACTCGTCCCAGAAGCGCTCGTCGCTCCATTGTTCGACCCGGTCCTCGAGGGAGCACTGGACATAGCAACGCACCCGTGTGGCCGAACGCATGCTGGCGAGCGCGAACCCGCGCGGGGAGCTGGCATAGATGAGCTCCTCCCACGCGGGCGGCACATCGGCCAGCACGCCGAGCCAGCCAAACGGATAGATGCGCTCGTAGACCTGCAGCGCCTCGGGAGGAATGCTGCGACGGCTGACGCCGTGATACCCGTCGCAGCCGGCGATGAAATCGCATTCGATCTCGCAAGCCTCCCCATGCTGGCGATAACTCACTCGTGGGGTGCGCCCGGCGATGTCGTGCAGCCTGACGTCCTCGACCTCGTAGATCGAGCGGGCGCCACAGGCCGCACGCGCGTCCATGAGATCGCGCGTCACCTCGGTTTGCCCGTAGACGACCACGCTGCCGCCCACCAGCGCCTCGAAATCGATACGCCGGCGGCGGCCGTCGATGCCGATCTCGATGCCCCGGTGGATCGAGCCCTCACGGTGCAAGCGCCCGGCAACGCCTGCATGCTCCAGCACGCGCACGGTGCCTTGCTCGAGCACCCCTGCACGGATACGGCCAAGCACATACTCGGGGGTGCGCCGCTCGAGCACGATGGCATCGATGCCCTCGCGATGGAGCAGCTGTCCGAGCAGCAGGCCCGCCGGGCCCGCGCCGACGATGGCCACCTGTGTCCGCAAACGCTTTGCCACGAGTGTCTCGCTCGATGTTCTCCTCACGTGCAGCATGCCCTGGCGCATGGCTTCGGGCGATGGAGAAAAGCTGAAAATTCTTGGACTTTTTCCCAGGCCCGACCGGTTCGGCCACGCTAGAATACGGATTCTGTGCAGCCGAGGACTCCGCAGCGTGCGACGCGGTATTCCCCAGTATTTCCTGTACGGCGAGGCCAGCCAGGACGTCGATGAGCGCTTCCTGCACATCGAGCCCGTGGCCGAGCGCAGCCGGCTGCATGATTGGACGATCCGCCCGCATGCCCACCGCGACCTGCTGCATTGGCTGCTGATCACTCGTGGCGGCGGCACATTCCAGATCGACGGCGGCAGCCACGGCTTCGTCAAGCCCGCCCTCATCGTCGTGCCGCTTGCCAGCGTGCATGGCTTCGAGTTCAAGCCGGGCACCGACGGCTGGATCGTCACGGCTGCGGGCGCCTTGCTGGCCCGGCTGCGGCGCGATCACACCGAGCTTGCGCCGGTCGTCGACGAGGCGGCAGTGCTCGCGCTCGACCCCGGCGCCGGCGCGCGACTGGCGACGCTCTTCAAGGCGCTCGCCGACGAGTTCCGCGGCCACGGGCCCGGCAGACGCAGTGCAGCCGAAGCGCTGTTGCTGCAGATCCTGGTGAACGCGTTGCGGCGCAAGGTCGATCTGGCGCCGCGCCGGCCTGCGGAACGCGGACCGGATGCGCGGCTCGTGGAACGTTACCGGGCGCTCATCGAAGAGGAGTATCGGCGGCCGCTGAGCATCACCCAGTACGCCGCGCGTCTGTGCGTGAGCAAGGAGCGCCTGCGGCTCGCGTGCATTCGCGCCACCGGCAGCACGCCGCTTGCCTTGTTGAATGCCCGACGCCTGCTCGAAGCGAAACGCAGCCTGCTGTACACCAACATGAGCATCGCGCTGATCGCCGAGCGTTGCGGATTCGACGATGCGGCCTATTTCTCCCGATTCTTCGCGCGCCATACGGGGCATTCGCCACGTGCCTACCGGCAGCGTAGCCAGCCATAGCGCCCCAACGCCCGATCGTCCGGTCGCCTCCGCCCGCCTCGCATGCGCAGGCGGCAGCTGGCCGTGACGGCGTGTTCCGGGCCTACGGCGACGAAGCCTGCTGGCTGGGTCACCGGTCCGCCCGGCTCACCCGGGCGGACCATCGCGTACCTGCAGCAGATGGCCGGTCTTGATCCACACCCTGCAGCCGCTCACCCCCGCCCGTGCCCGCAGCACCGCACCGGGCGGGAGCCTCAGCCATGCGTGGCGTTCCAGGCGGTCACCGCCCTCTTCCAGCGAGCCATCGAGCACCAGCAGTTCCGCACCTCCGGGCACAGCGAGCGAGACCTGCGCGTTGGGCGACCAGCGCTCGAGTCGCACGGTTTCGGATGGCGCATCGAACAGCGGCAATACGGCGACCCCCGTTCGACCCGGCAGCGGCTCGAAGCGCCCCTGTGCCGTGTCGATCCTGACAGACTGGCGATCCTGAGGATCGAACTGCCAGAGCTTCACGAACAGCACACAACCGGTGCTCGAGCCCGGGGTATGGCTCGACCGCGGTGGATTGCGCACGTAGCAGCCGGCCGGATAGTCGCCATGTTCGTCCTGGAACACGCCTTCGAGGACCAGGAACTCCTCGCCGCCGCCGTGTGTGTGGGCCGCAAAGCGGCTTCCCGGCGCATAGCGCACGATGGACGTGGCACGCGCCACCTCCCCGCCGATGCGGTCCAGCATCTTGCGATCCACGCCGGCACTGGGCGAGGCCGTCCACTGCATGCGCGCCGTATCCACCACGACGCGTCGGGAAAAATCCGCATTGAGCCGCATGTCGCCGCCCGTGGCGCGTCGCCCTATCGCAGCTCGATGG
>QGUO01000043.1 GCA_003242495.1 Pseudomonadota bacterium
TATCGCCGGGGCGCTCGCCCCTATGGACGATGGTCGGGGCGTCGTGCTTGCCGGACTCTGCTCAGGTGCAGACAACGCCTTTTACGTGGCCGCCGACGATGAGCGCGTGGTCGGTCTGGTCCTCATCGATCCGACCATTCATCGCACCCCTGGCTACTATCGACGCAGGAATCTGCAACGACTGAAAAGCCCGCGCTCTTGGTGGAATGTCCTCTCAGGGCGCTCGTTGTATTTGCGCTGGCGTGCAAGGCGTGCCGCACCGCCGCTGCCTCCGGGGTATTACGGTCTGTTGACTTGCGATCGTGAGGAAGCGCTGGGGCGAGCGCGCAAGATGCGGGAGCGTCGCGTGAAGTTCCTGTACATCGTCACGGGGGGTGCAAGCGAGTACTGCAACCATCCGGACCAGATCCTCGAGTCGCTGCCGGACGCCTTTCATCCGGACGATCTGTGCGTGGAATGGCGTCCGGAGATGGGCCATACGCTCGACCGTTTGGGGGATCGGAGCTGGTGCGAGGAGCGGATCGAGCGATTCGTGGCGGCGTTCGGTGCGACGCCCGCGGCCGTCCGGGTGGCATCCAACGGGTGCTGAGGTCGCGCCGCGTTCATCGCGTATAGTCTTACCGCGGCGGCGCCGGCATCATGAGCGGCGCTCCCGGGTAGAACGCTCGAAGCCGAGGCACACTCGGGTAGTCCGGGGGAATGGGGATGGCATGCACAGGCTCTCGCAATGCAGGGCGTACGGGCAACGAAGCGGTCGCGACGGGCCGCCGCGCTCGGTACATGGCGGCATGACGATCAGACATTGGCCGTAGCATGCCGAAGGCGTACTTGCTGCATCATTTGGTCCTTGGCGCTGCCGAGCGCGCGGCGGGCACGCCCGCACTGACGGCCGCCGGAAGCTCGATGACATATGGCGAGCTCGGCTCGTCCATGAGGGCGTTCTCGTGGGGGCTGATGGCGCTCGGTCTTGGGCGTTCGCAGCGTGTAGCCGTTTACCTGGAAAAGCGTGTCGAGACGGTGGTGGCCTGTTTCGGCGCCTGTGCAGCCGGCGGTGTGTTCGTGCCGATCAACCCGGTCCTCAAGGCCGGGCAGGTCGCCCACATACTGCGCGACTGCGCGGTGCAGGTGCTGGTGACGTCCGCAGAGCGCCTTGCGGGTCTGCGCAGCGCATTGCCGCAGTGCACGGCCTTGCGTCACATCGTGCTGGTGAACGAACCCCGGAAGGCCGGGGATTGCGCGGCGCCGGAGCAGGTGGCCGTGCATGGCTGGTCCGAGCTGCTCGATGCGGCGCCCGGCGCCGTGCACAACGTCGTGGATGGCGACATGGCGGCCATTCTGTACACCTCCGGCAGCACCGGGTTGCCCAAGGGCGTCGTTCTGTCCCATCGGAATATGGTGACTGGCGCGAAGAGTGTCGCTCAGTACCTGGAGAACGAGCCCGACGACACATTGCTGGCAGCCTTGCCGCTTTCCTTCGACGCCGGCTTCTCGCAGCTCACGACCGCGTTTCACAGCGGTGCGCGGGTGGTGCTGCTCAATCATTTGTTTCCGCGTGATGTGCTCGCGGCGCTGGCAGCCGAGCGGGTCACCGGGCTGACTGCGGTGCCGCCCTTGTGGATCCAGCTCGCGCAGCTGGACTGGCCGCCTGGCATCGCCGATCACTTGCGTTACATCGCCAACACCGGTGGCGCGATGCCGCGGAGCACGCTGCAGCGCCTGCGGGCGATGTTGCCCGGCACCAAGACCTATTTGATGTACGGGCTCACCGAGGCCTTCCGCGCCACTTATCTTCCGCCGGAGGAGGTCGAGCGCCGCCCCGACTCGATCGGCAAGGCGATTCCGAATTGCGAGGTGCTGGTGCTCCGTGACGATGGCACGCCCTGCGCGCCCGGCGAGACCGGCGAGCTCGTGCAGCGCGGCCCCCTGGTGAGTCTCGGGTACTGGAACGATCCTGAGCGAACGCGCGAGCGCTTCAAGCCACTGCCGCCGCAAAGCGGTTGTCGGGAAGCCGGGCTGGTGCTGGAGGAAATCGCCGTCTTTTCCGGCGATCTGGTGCGCATGGACGCGGAGGGTTATCTCTATTTCGTCGGTCGGCGCGACGAGATGATGAAAACCTCCGGATATCGCGTCAGCCCCACCGAGGTCGAGGAAATTCTCTACGCGACGGGCCTGATCGCGGAGTGCGTCGCCTTCGGGGTGCCGCACGACACGCTGGGGCAGGCCATTTGCGTGGTGGCGACGCCCCGGCCGGGAAGCGACGTGAGCGTCGCGGCGCTGCGCGCCGCGTGCCAGGCCGCCATGCCGCAGTACATGGTGCCGAAGTGCATCGAGCTCAGTGAGACCGGGTTGCCGCGTAACCAGAACGGCAAGATCGACAGGACCGCGGTGGCCGGCGCGTGGCGCGCAAGATATCCGCAGGGTGTCGCCCGGGAGTCAGCATGAAAGGCCGTCCGCTGACCGCGTCTGCGCAGCACGCTCCGACGCCGTTCCAGGTGAGCGGCAATGAGCTGCTGGTCGGGGATGTACCGATCAGTCGGCTGGCTGCACGGGTGGGGCGCACGCCGTTCTACGCCTACGATCGCGGCTTGCTGTCGCAACGCGTGAGCGAGCTGCGCGCGGCGTTGCCTGCCGAAGTGTGCCTGCACTACGCCATGAAGGCGAACCCCATGCCGGCCGTGGTGCAGCACATGGTACGCCTGGTCGATGGCATTGATGTCGCATCCGGCGGCGAGCTCAAGATTGCGCTGGATGCCGGCGCCGATCCGATGGAAATCAGTTTCGCCGGTCCGGGCAAGTCCGCCGACGAGCTCGTACAAGCCGTGGCCGCCGGCATCCTGATCAACGTGGAATCGCCGCGCGAGCTGCCCATCCTCAGCGATGCCAGCGCGCGGCTTGGAGTGCCCGCGCGAGTGGCGGTACGGGTCAATCCGGACTTCGAGATCAAGGGATCACGAATGAGGATGGGCGGAGGCTCCAAGCAATTCGGCGTGGATGTCGAGCAGGTAGCGTCGGTGCTGGAGGAGATCGGCGCGCGCCGACTCGAGTTCGAGGGTTTCCACTTGTTCGCCGGGTCGCAGAACCTGGATGCCCGATCGATTTGCGAGGCGCAGCGACGCGCCGTCGAGCTCGCCATACGTCTGGCCGAATCCGCGCCCAACACGGTGAAATCGCTCAACCTCGGTGGTGGCTTCGGCATCCCGTATTTTCCCGGGGAGCAGCCGCTCGATCTGCAGGCGGCGGGGGAGGGCATGCAGGCCGTCGTGGCCGAAGCGCGCCGGGCCTTCCCCGAGGCGAAACTGATCATCGAGCTCGGCAGATACCTGGTCGGGGAGGCGGGCGTGTATGTCTGTCGCATCGTCGATCGCAAGGTGTCGCGCGGGCGCGTGTTTCTGGTCACCGACGGCGGCCTGCACCACCAGTTGGCCGCCTCCGGCAATTTCGGTCAGGTCATTCGACGCAATTATCCTGTCGCCATCGGCAATCGCATGGGGGCGCCGGACCTGGAGACCGTGTCCGTGGTCGGGCCGCTGTGTACGCCGCTCGACCTGCTGGCCGAGCAAATGCCACTCCCCGCGGCCGGGCCGGGTGACCTGGTGGTCGTCTTCCAGTCCGGTGCCTACGGGTACAGCGCGAGTCCCCGGGATTTTCTCTCGCATCCCCATCCGCCGGAGGTGCTGGTGTGATGCAGACGGCCTCGGCGGAGAGCACCGGCCAGCTCCGGGCCGATGGGCGTGTGCGGCTGAACACCCCGATGATCAAGCGCGGGCTGCGGCGCCTGCTGGCGGGCCGCTGGGTGAGTCTGCCCTCGGTCGCCAAGGAAGCGCGCGTCTTGCACCCGGTCGAACGACAGCGGTGCGCGCCGGCCGTCTATCTTCCCGGCGCACTGGACAAGATCAGCGCGATCTCGCCATACCGCAGCCGGTCCCGGGAGTGGCAGCTGATCCAGGGAGGTGTCCTGGATCAGGGTGCGTCGCTGGCCTACCGCCTCGAGAACGTCGAGATCTTCAGCCCCGGCGTGTATTGCGGTCCGGCAATGGACCATGTGGCGTATGGAGACGAGCGCCTGCTCGTCCGCGACGTCGCCGCGAAATCGCGACTGGATCAGGCGAACCTGGTGGTGACCTGGAACGGCGCGCATTTTTTCGGCCCCTATCTCATGAGCGAGCTGTTGCTCGAGCTGCTTGGTGAGGATCCAGCGCGGAATATCTCGATGCCGACCAAGCCCTACGAGCACGAGCCGGGCTATCGGGCATTACTGGGCTTGAAGCGACCACCGCTCGTCACCCACGCGTGGGTGAAGGAACTGACCATTTTCTCGGAGCCGCTGCAGAATGGCTCCAAGGCGCGCCGCTGGAGGATCCTCCGCGAGCGGCTGCGAGCGGTCGTGCCCGGTGCAGCCAATCCCTATGTGTACCTGAAGCGGGGCGCAACGGGCGAGCGCCGCGTGATCGACAACGAAGAGGACATCGAGCGCCTGCTGTGCGATGCCGGCTTCGACGTGGTCGAGCCTGCCAGGCTGACGGCCGAGGAGATCGTACGACGCACCTTGGATGCCAGGCTGGTCGTCAGCATGGAAGGCAGCCATCTGGCGCACCTGGTGTATACGCTGGGCGACGGCGGCACGCTCCTGGTCTTTCAGCCGCCGGACCGGTTCGCCTTGCCCTACAAGGAATTCACGGACTGCCTGGGCATGCGTTTCGCATTCCTCGTGGGCGACAAGACGGCGCAAGGCTTTCGCATCGCTCCCGACGAGCTTGCGCGGATGCTGGAGTTGCTGGCCTGAGCGGGGGGCTGTCATGACGACCGACTTCGAGCTTGCCAATAACCAACTCCTGATATGGGCTGGTCAGCAGCTTTGGCCGGAGCAGGCCATCTACAACGTTGCATTCGCGTTTCACATTGCCGGGACCCTCGACCCGCAGCGTTTCGAACGGGCGTTCGCCGCGGTGCTGGCCGGAACGGATGCGCTGCGCATGGTGGTGACCTGTGAGCGCGGCGAACCGAAGCAGCGCGTCCGCGAGGATTCGTGTTGGGCGCTCGAATACGTGGATCTGAGCGATCAACCGGAAGCGGACCGCGCCTGTGCGCGATGGCTGGCGGATCGCGTGCGGCGGCCGCTCGATCCGGCGGTACGCAGTTTCGATACCGTCCTGTTGAAGCTCGGCGCCGAGAGGTTCGTCTGGTACCTGTGTCAGCACCACCTGTTCACCGATGCCGTGTCGGCCAGCCTGCTGTTCGCCCGAGTGGCGCGACACTATGCCGACGTCGACACCGAGGTCACGTACCCGCAGTTCGGGGCTCACCTGGAGCGGGAACGCGATCGCCGGGCGACGCCGCAGTACGCCCGGGCGCAGGCGTACTGGCGTGCCAAGCTGGCCGAGCGATCCGCACCCCTGACCTTCTTCGGCGGGCCCGCGCGCACACTGGCCACGGCGCCCTGGCAGGAGCGCCTCAGCGTCGACCTCGGACTGGCGCGTACCGGCGCGATTCGCGAGGCGGCGCGCGTGCTCGCTCCACATGCCTTGTCGGAAAACCAGGCGGTCTTCACCTTGCTGGCAGCGGTGGTCTGCGCCTTCCTGCATTGCGCCAGCGGACAGTCCAGGGTGGCGCTCGGGATCGCGGCACACGGCCGCGTCGGCCGCGCCAGCGCGAACACCGTGGGATTGTTCGTGGAGCAGGATCCGCATCACATCGCCGTGGAACGAGACGATACGTTCATCTCGCTCGCCCTGAAGGTGCAGCGCGAATCGCTGGAGGTCATGCGACATGTGCCGTTCGCGCCCAGTCATCCCGGGGGGCAGGCGATCGAGGCCGGGCTGAACTTCATCACGACACGCTTCGGGGACTTCGCGGGGATGCCGGTGCGCGCCAAGTGGCTGCATCCTGGCGCCGGCGACGCCTCGTTCGTGGCGCACTTTCACGATTACAGTGGCTGCGGCCGACTGCAGATGGTGCTGGATTGCAACTCGACCCTGTTCCCGGCAGAGGCCCGCAACAGGGCGGCAGACGAGTTGCTTGCGATCCTGGATGCCTGTCTCGAGCGACCGGCCCGGCGCATGGCCGAGCTGGCAGGGTTGCGGCCGCCAAGCATGCGGGACCAGGGGGCGGCGGCCATCGGCCGAGCGTCGCAGGCGGCGGATCTGCACGGGTTCGTCAATTCGCTGCTGCGTCGTGGCGGCTCGCTGCGCGTCGTCTCGGGGAAACTGGCCTGCCGGCCTCCGGCAGACGGATTGTCCGAGAACGAAATCGCCTTCTTGCGCGAGCACCGTGACGGACTGCTCGACTTGCTGGTGACACTGCGCTCGACCTCGGCGAACCCGCCGTAGGGTGGCGGTGGGCGACATTCCATAAGAGCGATGAATCGGGGAGGGGAAGCGGTATGAACGCCGAATCGATAGCAGCGCCGGATCGGTCCGAAATGCTCGCGCGCTTCGCAGCCGCCCGCACCATCCATGCGCTCATCGAGCACCAGGCGGCCCGGAATCCGCAGGCGGTCGCCATCGAGTCGGCCAAAGAGTGCGTGACCTACGAGACCCTCAATGCGCGCGCCAATCGACTGGCGCACTGGCTCATCGAGGAGGGCGTCGGGCCAGAGAAGATCGTGGCCATCCTCATGGAGCGCGATGTCGACGCCATCGTGGCCATTCTCGCGGTGCTCAAGGCCGGCGGCGCCTGGCTGCCCCTCGACCCGGCGTATCCCCTCGAGCGGCAGGAATACATCGTGCGCGACGCAGGCGCGATGCTCGTGATCGCGTCTGCCGCCAGCGCTGCGGAGCTGGTCACCACCCCCGGCGTGCGGGTCATGGATTTCCATGCCGTGGAGCGGCTTCTGCCTGGGTATGACACGCATGATCCCGCGGTGGCCGTTGAGCCGCAGCACCTGTGCTACGTGATCTACACCTCCGGCTCGACGGGCAACCCCAAAGGCGTCATGGTCGAGCATCGCAATCTGCTGTTCTCGATGCGCGCCAGGATCGAGTACTACCGCCATCCGCCGGCCGCCGTCGCCCTGTTGTTTTCCCTCGCCTTCGACGGCTCGGTGGTCGGCATTTTCTGGGCGCTGTGCGAGGGTGCGCGATTGGTGCTGCCGACGCCCGAAGCAGGCCGCGACCCCGTGCTGCTCGCCGCGGAGGTCGAGCGGCGACGGGTTTCTCACCTGCTTGCATTGCCTACGATGTACGGCCTGCTGCTGGAGCAGGGCCAGCCGCGACAACTCGAGTCACTGCGCCTGGTGATCGTCGCTGGCGAAGAGTGTCCGCCGAAGATCGTGCGCGCACACGCGGCGACACTGCCTGCCACGGGCCTCTATAACGAGTACGGGCCGACCGAGACCACCATCTGGTGCACGGTCTGTGCCGTGACCGGTGAGGCAGGCGGACGGATCCCCATCGGCAAGCCGATCCCGGGAAGTCGCGTGTACGTCCTGCAGGGAGACATCCAGGCGCCGGCGGGCGAGCAAGGCGAGATCTGCGTGGCCGGCCCGGGTGTGACGCGCGGGTATCTGAACAGACCGGACCTGACGCAGGAGCGATTCGTGAGCGACCCGGTCCACGGTGCGGCCGGAGAACGGCTTTATCGGACCGGGGACCTCGGTCGCTGGCGTTCGGATGGTCATCTCGAGTTTCTCGGCCGCATCGATCACCAGGTGAAGATTCGCGGATTTCGCATCGAGCCGGGGGAGGTCGAGATGCGGTTTCGCGAACATCGGCTGGTGCAGGACTGCGCCGTGGTGGCGCGCACCAGCGGCGAGGGCGCTTGGCGGCTCGTGGCGTACGTCGTCCTGCGCTCGTCGGAGGGTGGCGCGGCGGCGCGGCTGCGAGAGGACTTGCGCGGCGTGCTGCCCGAGTACATGGTGCCATCGCGGATCGTCCCCCTTGCGGAGCTGCCCAAGCTGCCGAGCGGCAAGATCGACCGCAACGCCCTCCCGGATCCCGACAGCGTCTTGCAGGTGCGTGAGGACTGGACGCCCCCGGTCGGAGAGCTGGAATCGATGCTGGCACGGCTCTGGGAGGAGTTGCTGGGCGTGAGTCCCATCGGCCGTGAGGACGACTTCCTCGAGCTCGGCGGCCATTCGCTGCTCGTGACCCGTCTGGTGTGGAGGATCCGCCAGGCGCTGGACGTGGAAGTGCCCGTGCGTATCCTGTTCGAGGCGCCCGTGCTGCGCGACTTCGCGGCGCGCGTGGAGACCATTCAATTGCTTGCGAGAGCGAGCTCGCCCACCGCAGGCTCCGAGGAGATCGTCTTTTGAGTTCTTACGATTTGCTGCGCAGTCTTCTGGCGCGGGGCGCGTACTTGCGCGTCGAGAACGGCCGGCTGCTGTGCACGGCTCCCGAGGGCGGGCTGTCGGCGCAGGAGGTGGAATTGCTCAAGGCCAAGCGCGACGAGCTGATCGCATTGCTGGCCGCACAAGGCAATCCCGCAGCGTCTCCTGATGCGCTGCCTGAGGAGCCCGGCGACAAACAGCCGAGCACCGGCCAGGAGCGCCTGTGGACATTGTGCATGCTCGAGAACGTCGCGGGCGCGTACAACCAGGGACTGGCGCTGAGAATGACAGGCAGTTTGAACATCGAGGCGCTCGCCTACGCCTTGTCGCGGGTGATCGAGCGGCACGAGCCGCTGCGCTCGCGGTATCCGGCCGACGAGGGGAGCATCTCGGTGCGCATCGACCCGCCGCGTCCGGTGGAGCTTCCGGTGGTGGACTGCTGCGGATCCTCCGATCCGCTGGCGCAGGCCTGTGCACAGGCCGCGGAGGCGCTCGAGGCGCCCTACGATCTCGAGCGCGGACCGCTGTTGCGCAGCAGCCTGTACCAGCTCGGGCATGAGGATCATCTTTTCATCATCGGTGTCCATCATCTCGTCGCGGATGCCTGGTCCTGGGGCGTTCTGATGCGCGAGCTCACCGCGTTCTATCGCGAGCGGGCACTGGATGAGCCGTTCGCACCGCAGCCGCTGCGGCTCAATTATTTCGAAGCGGCCGGCAGGGCGCGCAGAGCCATGGAGCGCGATTCACGCGTGCTGCAGGCAGACCTCGAGTACTGGAAGGCAGAGCTGCAGGGCGCACCGGTGCTCGACCTGCCGACTTCCTGGCCCCGTCCCGCCAGGCAGTCGCACGAGGGCGACGTGGTGACGTTCGAGATCGACGCGGATCTCAGGTGCGCGCTGGAGCAGGTATGTCGGCGCGCCGGGGCGACGCTGTTCATGGGCATGCTGGGGCTGTACCAGGCCCTGCTGGCACGCTACTCGGGCCAGGACGACATCGTGGTCGGCATTCCTGAGTCGGGGCGCATGCATCCCGAGACCGAGGCGCTGATCGGCTATTTCATCAATACGCTGGTGGTGCGCATCGGCCTGACCGACGAGATGACGCTGCCCGAGTTGCTCGGCGCCGTCCGCAGCAAGGTGCTCGGCGCCATGGAGCATCGGATGTTGCCGTTCGATCGGCTGGTCCGCGAGTTGAACGTCGAACGGGATTTCAGCCGCTCACCGGTGTTTCAGGCCATGTTCAGTTTCCCGGGCATGGACCCGCTCGAGACCCGCTTTCCCGGATTGCAGGTCACCGAGGTGATGCTGCCGCGGCGGTCCACCATGTTCGATGTGACGCTTTGGGTGACCGAGCGCGGGGGCGCGCTGCTGTGCGAGCTCGAGTACCGCAGCGATCTGTTTCAAAGGGAGTTCATGGCGGGCTTCGCGGAGCGCTACGTGACCTTCATGCGTCAGGTCATCAGCCATCCGGAGGCGGCGCTCATGCGTCTGCCGCTGATGGGCGTGCAGCCGCAGCAGGCCGTCGTTCGTGGGCGCGCGGGCCGCTCGGAGACGGGCTGGGCGACCGGCAGTTTTCTCGGCTGGGTGCGCGAGCAGGTCGCGCAGGACGGAGCGCGTGCGGCGGTGCTCGACGAGCATGGCAACGAATGGAGCTATGCCGACTTGTGGGCCTGGTCGGCGCGGGTGGCGGCGGGACTGAGCGTGCGCGGTATCGGGCGCGGCTCGCTGGTCGGCGTGCGGCTCGCGCGCGGCGCGCCCATGCTCGGCGTCGTGTTGGGCATCCTGCGCGCCGGCGCGGCCTACCTGCCGCTGGATCCGGACTTCCCCGACGGGCGCTTGCGTTACATGGTGGAGGATTCGGGCGCGGAGCTGGTCGTTTCGGACGAGCCGGACGTGGAGCTCGGCCAGGCGACGATGGTGTCCCCGGAGCAGCTCCTGACGAGCGGGCAAGTGCCTGCCGCGGAGCTGGACGTCGCCCGGACCGAGGACCTGGCTTACGTGATTTATACCTCGGGCTCGACCGGCCTGCCGAAGGGGGTCGAGATCACGCACGGTGCCCTGCGCAATTTTCTGGGATCGATGAGCAGAGAGCCGGGGATCTCCAGCGAGGATGTGCTGGTGGCGGTCACGACCCTGTCGTTCGACATCAGCACCTTGGAGCTGTTTCTGCCCTTGTGTGTCGGGGCGCGGGTGGTGATCCCGGACCATGAAACCGTGACCGACGGCTATGAGCTGCAGGCGTGCCTGGCGACGCACGCTGCGACCATCATGCAGGCCACGCCTGCGACCTGGCGTTTGTTGCTGGACGCGGATTGGACGGGGCGCCTGCGCAAGGCGTTCTGCGGAGGCGAGCCGCTGAGCGAGGAGCTGGCGCGGGAAATGCTGGCGCGGGTGGACGAGCTCTGGAACCTCTACGGACCGACCGAGACAACGGTCTGGTCGAGCCTCCAGCGGATCGAGGCGGGCGAGCCCGTGACCATCGGTCGGCCGGTCGCGAACACACGCATCTACGTGCTGGACCGGAACGGCCAACTCGTGCCCGACGGGGTGCCTGGGGAACTGTGGATCGCCGGCGCCGGCCTGGCGCGCGGGTACCGCAAGCGACCCGAGCTGACGCAGGAGCGTTTCCGGGAGGATCCCTACGTCGCGGGCGAGCGCATGTATCGGACGGGGGATCTCGGGCGATGGCGTCTCGATGGTCGGCTCGAGCATCTCGGGCGGCTCGATCACCAGGTCAAGGTTCATGGCTACCGCATCGAGCTGGGCGAGATCGAGGCGGCGCTCGAGGCGCTCCCCGAAGTGCGCCAGGCCGTGGTGATGGCGCGGGGCAGCGGCGAGGACAGGCGACTGGTGGGTTACGTTCTGTTCGAGTCCGGTCGACAGTTGCTGGCCGGAGAGATCCGCCGACGGCTCGGCGAAACCTTGCCGCAATACATGATCCCCGGGATCGTGGTCGCCATGGATGCCTTCCCGCTCACCGCCAATGGCAAGGTGGACCGCAAGGCCCTGCCCGACCCGGTTGAAAAGACCGTGCCCAGCCGGCGCCACGATCCGCCGACGGGCGAGCTCGAGCAGCATCTGGCCGCTGTCTGGCGCGACTTGCTCGGCGTGGCACAGGTCGGCCGGCATGACAATTTTTTCGAGCTCGGCGGCCACTCGCTGCTGGTGTTGCGAGCCGTCGCGGAGATCAAGCGCCGCACGGGCAGGGATATCGATCCGCGTGCCTTCTTCTATCGCACGCTGTCACAGATCGCCGCTGCAGAGGGCTAGACCTTCTCGTCGACCACGAGGTTCACGCGAAGGTCGCGACGCTTGCGATCATCCGCTCGCTGATGACGCGATCGGGTGCCGGCATCCGGCCAGGGCGCAGCGCCTCAGCGGCAGGCTCCCGGTGCACCATGAGGGGCGGTCCGCCGTACGGAACCGTCACGTTCCCGTATACTTGCCCCGAATACGAACCGGACGGCGGGACGCAAGGGAGGCATCCACGCAGAACATCCTGTGAACGACGTCACGCACGAGATGCGGATTTGCGCATACTGTGCGGGATGTGGCCTGGCGCAGCGTTCCCTCCCGTCCGATGACCGGCCTCTCGTCGCGACCTTGCCAACGTGTGTGGACTAGCGGGAATACTTGACCTGTCCGGCCGACCCGTCGAGCGTGCAGAGCTCGAGGGGATGATCCGTACGCTCCGGCACCGCGGGCCGGATGGCTTCGGTTTCCATGAGGACGGCAGTGTCGGACTCGCGCACGCACGCCTGAGCATCATCGATCTGGCCACCGGCGATCAGCCCATCGCCAACGAGGATGGCACGATCTGGACGGTCTTCAACGGCGAGATCTTCAACTACGTCGAACTGCGCGCCACGTTGCAAGCGGCCGGACACGTCTTTCGCACGCATTCGGACACGGAAACCATCGTTCATGCCTACGAGGAGTACGGCGAGCGGTTCGTCGAGCACCTGAACGGCCAGTTCGCCATCGCCTTGTGGGATGCGCGGCGGCGGCGCCTGCTGTTGGCGCGGGACCGGGTGGGCGTGCGACCGCTGTTCGTCTGCCGGGAAGGCGAACGGTACCTGTTCGGTTCCGAGGTGAAGGCCATCCTGGCGGCCACGGCGCGCACACCGACCCTGGACCTGGCGGCGCTCGCACAAATCTTCACATTCTGGACGCCGGTCGGTCAGCACACGGCGTTCCAGGGGATCCGCTCGCTGCCGCCCGGTCATATGCTGATCCTCGAGAGCGGACGGGAGACGCTCGAGCAGTACTGGAGCTGGCGATTCCCCCCGCAGGGCGAGGAATCGAGGCTCTCGTTCGATGAGGCGGCCGAGGAGGTTCGCTCGCTGCTGGCGGACGCGGTGCGCCTGCAATTGAGAGCCGACGTTCCGGTCGGCGCCTACCTGAGCGGAGGACTCGATTCGTCGGTTCTCGTCAGTTTGATTCGGGCCCGCTCCGAGGTGCCGCTGCGCACGTTCTCGGTGGGGTTCGAGGATGCGGAGTTCGATGAGCGCCCTCATCAGCAGGCCATCGTGGAGGCGCTGCGCACCGAGCACGCGTCCGTGCAGTGCACCGCCGCGGAGATCGGCGCGGTCTTCCCTCGATTGATCGCGCACACCGAGGCGCCCATCCTGCGGACCGCGCCGGCGCCGCTCATGATTCTGTCGGGCCTGGTGCGCCAGGCGGGCTTCAAGGTGGTGTTGACGGGCGAGGGCGCGGACGAAGTCTTCGGCGGCTACGACCTGTTCAAGGAGGCGCAGATCCGCCGCTTCTGGGCGCGCGCGCCGCAGTCCCGTTGGCGACCGCGACTGCTCACGCGCTTGTATCCATACCTGCGCCATTCTCCGGTAGGAGGGGGCGCCTGGTCGCAGTCCTTTTTCGGCCAGGGCCTCGAGGACGTGGCCCATCCGTTCTACGCCCACATGCAACGCTGGACGACCACGCGGCGGCTGTGGAATTTCTTTTCGCAGGAGACCCGGGCGGCCCTGGCCGATGTCGATCCGCAACGCGAGCTGCGCGGATTGCTGCCGCCAGGGTTCGAGAATTGGTCGGGCCTGAGCCGGGATCAGTACGTCGAGGTGCAGACGCTGCTGTTCGGTTATCTGCTTTCCTCGCAGGGCGACCGGGTCGCCATGGCGAATTCCGTGGAAGGGCGCGTGCCGTTCCTCGATCACCGCCTGATCGAATTCGTGAACCAGCTGCCGCCGCGCTACAAGCTGCGGCGTCTCACCGAAAAGGCCGTGTTGCGCCATGCATGTCGTGGACTCATCCCGCCGGCGGTGCTCAACCGGGTCAAGCAGCCGTACCGGGCCCCGGACAGCCAGGCATTCTTCGTGGACGGCAAGCCGCTCGATTTCGTCGCCGATCTGCTCGACGAGGCGCGGCTGCGTGCTGCCGGTTACTTCGAGCCCGCTGCCGTCCGGCGCCTCCTGGAGAAGTGCCGTGCGGGGCGCGCCATCGGCTTCGCCGACAACATGGCCTTCGTCGGCGTGCTGTCCACCATGCTGGTCGACGAGATTTTCATCCGCCGGGCTGGTCGGACCGGATCGCCCGGCGCTGCCAGTGCG
>QGUO01000449.1 GCA_003242495.1 Pseudomonadota bacterium
ACTCGGCGGCCACCTCGCCGCGCTCGTCGACCCACGCCAGCGTGTGCTTCAACCAGTTCTGATCGTCTCGCTCGGGATAGTCCTCGCGGGCGTGGGCGCCGCGGCTCTCCTTGCGGTTCACGGCCGAGTGCAGCGTGGCCACCGCCTGTCCGAGCAGGTTCTCGAGCTCCAGGGTCTCGATCAGATCGGTGTTCCAGATCAACGAGCGGTCGCTCACGTTGACCTCGGCGAACGAATCGAACACTTCGCGGAGCTTGACGACGCCTTCCTCGAGCGATTCGCCGGTGCGGAACACCGCCGCGTGCGCCTGCATGACCCGCTGCATGTTCAGACGGATCTCCGCGGTGCGCAGCTTGCCGCGGGCATGGCGCAGCCGATCGATGCGGCTCACCGCCAGCTCGCCGGCATCCTTGGGCAACGGCCGATGCCGGGTATTCGGCTTGATGGTTTCGGCACAGTACCGCGCCACCTCGCGGCCGAAGACCACCAGGTCCAGCAGTGAGTTCGAGCCCAGCCGGTTCGCTCCATGCACCGACACGCACGCGGCCTCGCCGGCCGCCATGAGGCCCGGGACCACCGCGCTCGGCTCGCCGTTCTTCAGCGTGACCACTTCGCCGTGATAGTTCGCCGGAATCCCCCCCATGTTGTAGTGCACCGTGGGCAGGACCGGAATAGGGTCGCGGGTGACGTCGACGCCCGCGAAGATCTTCGCCGTCTCGGCAATACCCGGCAGGCGCTCGGCGATCACGTCGGCGCCGAGGTGCTCGAGATGCAGATAGATGTGATCCTTTTGCGGGCCCACGCCGCGGCCCTCACGAATCTCGATGGTCATCGCGCGGCTGACGACGTCGCGCGAGGCGAGATCCTTGGCGTTCGGCGCATAGCGCTCCATGAAGCGCTCCCCCTCGGAGTTGCGCAGAATGCCGCCCTCGCCGCGCACGCCCTCGGTGATCAGGCACCCTGCGCCGTAGATGCCCGTGGGGTGGAACTGCACGAACTCCATGTCCTGCAGCGGCAACCCGGCGCGCAGCACCATGCCGTTGCCATCGCCGGTGCAGGTGTGCGCGGAGGTGCAGGAGAACCAGGCGCGCCCATAGCCGCCGGTGGCCAGCACCGTCTTGTGGGCGCGGAAGCGATGCAGCGTGCCGTCCGCCATGTTGAGCGCCACGACCCCGCGGCATTCGCCGTCTTCCATGATGAGATCGATGGCGAAATACTCGATGAAGAACTGCGCCTCGTGCCGCAGCGCCTGCTGATACAGGGTATGCAGCATGGCGTGCCCGGTGCGGTCGGCGGCCGCGCAGGTGCGCTGCGCCGTGCCCTTCCCGAAATGCGTGGTCATGCCGCCGAACGGCCGCTGGTAGATCCGGCCGTCCTCGGTGCGCGAGAACGGCACGCCGTAGTGCTCCAGCTCGATCACCGCGTTCGGCGCCTCCTTGCACATGAACTCGATGGCGTCCTGGTCGCCGAGCCAGTCCGAGCCCTTCACCGTGTCGTACATGTGCCAGCGCCAGTCGTCCTCGCCCATGTTGCCGAGCGCGGCGCTGATGCCGCCTTGCGCCGCCACCGTGTGGCTGCGCGTGGGAAAGACCTTGGTGATGCAGGCCGTCGACAGCCCTGAATGGGCCAGGCCGAACGTGGCGCGCAGTCCCGCGCCGCCGGCGCCGACGACGACGACGTCGTAGGTATGATCGATGAACTCGTACGCGCTCATGGCGCAGCTCCCAAGGCGACACGCAGCACGGCGAAGATCGCGATGGCCGCGAGCACGACATGCAGGAATTTGAGCGTCAGCAAGGCGGCGACCTTCGCGCCCTTGTGTGACACGTAGTCTTCGACGACGACCTGCACGCCCAGGTAGGAGTGATAGAACAGTGTCGCCACCGTCAGAACGAGCAGCACGGCGTTCCATGGCCGGGCGGCCCACTGCACCACCGTGGCGTAATCATGAGCGCCGAGCACCAGCAGTGAGATGAGCAGCCACGGTCCCAGGCCCAGCAGGGCCACGGCGCTCACACGCTGCGTCCACCAGTGCGAGACGCCTTCGTGCGCCGCGCCCAGGCCCAGCACGCGACCGATGGGGCTGCGCAAGCTCATGATGCATCCCTCAGGCTCACGACCAGCCAGAACGCGATGGTGAGCGCCACGGCCACGGAGATGGCGACCCGGCCGCTGAGGCGCGCCTGGCGACGCTCCAGGCCGATGCCCAGATCCCACACCAGGTGCCGCACACCATTGGCGAAGTGATAGAAGAAGCAGAACGAGAACGCCACCAGCAGCACACGCATCAATGGATGAGCGAAGAAGGCGGCCGCGCGCTCGTAGGCCGCTGCCCCGGCGGCAATGGCTGACAGCCAATACACCAGCAGCAGAGCGCCGACACTGAGCGTGACGCCCGTGATCCGGTGCAGGATCGACAGCGCCATCGTGTATTGCCAGCGATAGACCTGCAGATGCGGCGACAGCGGCCGTTCGTGAGTGGCCATGAAGGTCTTCCTCACCGTCAGAAGTCGATACAACGACCGGCTTTTTCCCAGTCGCCGAAGCGCGTCGGCTCGGGGCCGTCACGGCCGCCGATCTCGCGCGGACGCCGGTCCGCGTCGCGGGCTTCACCGACGCCCGAATTATGGGAAACTCCCGTGGCGCAGGTTCCCTCCGGCTGGCCGTCCGAGGACGGGGCCGATGGCATGCTCGCCGCGTCGAAGACGGATTTTCTCGATTCACCGCTCGGCATGACCGTGTAGTCTGCCAGAAGCGACCAGTCTTGAGGAACCTTCGGGACTATCTATGTAACGATAGCCGGTTTCGCCCTTTGCGAACGACGGATGTAACCATGTCACTCAGCAGCTCGATCGCGACCGCCGCGACGGCGGCATTTCGCCTGGACACCATGGCCACCGTGCTCGCCACCGGCGCCGATGCACACAGTTTCCTGCAAGGCCAGCTGAGCGCCGACGTCGCGCAGCTCACGCCGGCGCGGATCCTGCCGGCGAGCTGCAATTCACCACAGGGGCGCGTGCAGGCGGTGGTGTGGCTCGTGCAGCGAAGCGACGCGCTGGTGTTGTTGCTGCCGGCCGAGATGGTGGAGCCGACGCTGGCCCGGCTGCGCAAGTACGTGCTGCGCGCCAAGGTGCAACTCGAGCCGGGCGCCGACCGACTGGTGCCCTATCTGCTCGATGCCGAGGCCGCCGCCGCGCTGTCGAAATCCATTCCCGAGGGCGCCGCAGCGGACCCGGCGGGCGCGCCTGCCGCAGCAGCCCCCCCGCCGTTCGGCGCGCGCGC
>QGUO01000044.1 GCA_003242495.1 Pseudomonadota bacterium
CGGGCGGCGGGGAGCTCGACTTTCAGGTGCGCGCGGATCTTGCCCGCGAGTTCGAGGAGGCCGTGGTCGAGACCCTGGCGGTCAAGTGCAGGCGCGCGTGGGAGCAGACCGGGCACGATACCCTGGTCGTCGCCGGCGGAGTGGGGGCGAACCGTCGGCTCCGGGAGGCGTTGTCCGCCCTGGGGGCGCGCCGCGGCGTGCGCGTCCTGTATCCCCGCCCCGAGTTCTGCACGGACAATGCGGCCATGATCGCGTACGCTGGCTACCGGCGGCTCGCCGCGGGCGAGCGGGACGATCTGAAAATTCGTGCCGCGGCCCGCTGGCCACTCGATACACTGCGCGCCCCCGGCAGCGCGGAGCGCGGCTGAGCTTCGCGGGCCACATCGTCAATGACCGACACAACCAATTTTGAACCCCAACCCCAACCCTGAACCGTCAGATTCCCTTTCAACCTGAACCGTCAGATTCCCTTTCAATGGACAAGATTTTCCTGAGCGCGCTCTCCGTCGAGTGCATCGTCGGCATTTGGGAGTGGGAGCGCCGCGTCAAGCAGACCGTGGTCATCGACCTGGAGATGGCTGCGGACATCCGCCGCGCGGCGGCCACCGACCGCATCGAGGACACCGTCGACTACAAAAAGGTGGCGAAGCGCGTGATCGCGTTCGTCGCCGATTCCCAGTTCGAGCTCGTCGAGACGCTCACCGAGCGCATCGCGCAGCTCATCGTCACCGAGTTCGGCGTGCCCTGGGTGCGTGTGCGCCTGAACAAGCAGGGCGCCATTCGCGGGGCGCGTGACGTCGGCATCGAGATCGAGCGACGCACCAGCGATTATCCCGCCGCGGAGGCCGCCGGGGCGCCCGCGCATGGCTGAGGTGTACGTCGCCGCAGGCAGCAACATCGAGCCCGAGCGGCACCTGCGCAGGGCGCTGGTCGAGCTCGCGGCTACCTACGGACCACTGCGCGTCTCGCCGGCCTATCGCAACAAGGCGGTGGGCTTTGCGGGCGACGATTTCGTCAATCTCGCGGTGGCGTTCACCACCGAGCGCTCTCCCGAGGAGGTGCGTGCGAGCCTGCAGGAGATCGAACGGCACTGCGGTCGGCCGGCCGATGCCCCGCGCTGGGCGCCCCGTTCCATGGATCTGGACATCCTGCTGTTCGGCGACCGGGTGAGCCAGGCGCCCGGGCTGGTGTTCCCCCGTCCGGACCTGGTGAAGCGCGCCTACATGCTCAAGCCGATGGCCGACATTGCGCCCGACCTGGTGCATCCGACCCTGGGCCGGACGATGCGCGCGCTATGGGAGGAATTCGTCGCCGGAAGCGGCGGTACGCCGCACGAGATGGTGCCGGTCCGCCTCGACCCGCTACCACCCGACGCTGCGCCCGCCGTCGACGGCTAGAATCTGCCCCGTGACGTAGGGCGCGTCGGTGGCGAAGAACAGCACCGCGCGCGCCACGTCCTCGGGCGAGCCGCTGCGCTTGAGCAGGGTCTTGGAGATGATTTCTTCCTTGAGCGCAGCGTCGATGCCGCTCTCGGGCCAGAGGACCGGCCCGGGCGCGACGCCGTTGACCCGCACGTGCGGACCGAGCTCGCGTGCCAGCGAGCGGGTGAGCATGACCAGGCCGGCCTTGGCGGTGCAGTACACAGTGTGCTCGGGCAGAGGGCGCAGCGCATGTATGTCGACCAGATTGACGATGAGGCCGCGCGCCTCGCGCAGATGCGGCGCCGCGGCCTGGGCGAGAAACAGCGGTGCCTTGAGATTGGTGCCGATCAGGTCGTCCCAGTGCGCGGCCGTGATGCGGCCGAGCGGCGTGGGATAAAACGACGAGGCATTGTTCACCAGTATGTCGAGACGGCCGAAGGCCCCGACCGCATCGGCGACGATGCGCGGCAGCGCCTCGAGATCGAGCAGATCGGCCTGGGTACAGATGGCCGAGCCCGCGCGGGCGGCGTTGAGCTCCTCGTGCAGGCGCTGAGCTTCCTCGGTCGAGCGCCGGCAATGGATGGCGACGTTCGCGCCGGCGCCATGCAAGGTGCGCGCGACGACCGCGCCGATGCGCTTGGCGCCGCCGGTGATCAGGACGGCGCGGCCTGCCAGGGCATTGGATGTGTGCGTCTCGCCCATGAAAATCGCATGACTGTCCGTTCGGTTGACCGCGCTCACCATACCCGAGTTGCGCCGCCGCAGTCGATCCGCGGCGGCGCCGGCCTCGGCGAGCTCGTGTTCTGAAGCCCTTGGAGTGACATGGTGAGCATACCCACCGACCTGCCCGCGTTGACACCCGACGAGCAAGCGCACAGTGACCTGCTGCTCGAGCGCATTCGCGCCGAGATCGCGGCGTGCGGCGGATGGTTGAGCTTCGCGCGCTTCATGGAAATGGCCCTCTATGAGCCGGGCCTCGGGTATTACAGCGCCGGCTCGCGCAAGCTCGGGCGCGATGGCGACTTCGTCACGGCGCCCGAGGTATCGGCGCTGTTCAGCCGATGTCTCGCCGCTCAATGCGCGGAGATTCTCGAGCGGCTCGGTGGCGGCGACATCCTCGAGCTCGGCGCCGGCTCCGGGGTGATGGCGGCGGATCTGCTGATCGAGCTGCAGGCGCGTGCTGCACTGCCCACGCGCTATCTCATTCTCGAGGTGAGCGCCGATCTGCGCGAGCGCCAGCAAGCGCTGCTGGCCGAGCGGGCGCCGCATCTGCTGGAGCGCGTGCAGTGGCTCGACGGTCTGCCGAGCGGATTGCGCGGCGTCGTGCTCGCGAACGAGGTGCTGGATGCCCTGCCCGTGGAGCGCTTCTGCATCCGGGGGTCGCATGTCAACGCGCTCGGCGTGACCTGGCAGCTCGGACAGCTCGATTGGTCCGAGGTGCGGGCCGAGCCGGCGCTGGAGGCGGCCGTGCGCGACATCGAGCAGGCGCTCGGCGCGCCGCTGCCGGACGGTTATGTCTCGGAGGTGAACCTGCGCCTGAACCCGTGGATGCGCGGCATCGGCGCTGCGCTCGATTCGGGTGTGGCGCTGTTCATCGACTACGGTTTGCCGCGTCGTCAGTACTATCGGCCCGAACGGCGCGAGGGCACGCTGCTGTGTCATTTCCGGCACCGTTTCCACGATCGACCGCTCATCCATGTGGGCATGCAGGACATCGGCGCCTGGGTCGATTTCACCGCGGTGGCCGAGGCCGGCGTGGCGGCCGGGCTCGAGGTGGCGGGCTTCACCACGCAGGCGCATTTCCTGATCGGCTGCGGCATCGACGAGCTGCTGTCGGGACTGCCCGACGAGGAGCTCACTGCGCGCGTGCAGCTCGCGCGCGAGGCGATGGTGCTCACGCTGCCCGGCGAAATGGGCGAGCGCTTCAAGGTCATCGGATTGTCCGCCCGTTACACGCATCCGCTGCGCGGCTTCGCCATCCGCGACCTCACGCCCTCGCTGTGATCGGCGACCGTGCGGCCGCTAGGATGCGGCCGTTTGCTTCAGCTTCTCGAGCGCCGTGAGTCGCTTGCGGCGCAGCCGCTCGGCGATCTGCGGGCCGCTGAGCCCCTCGCGTTCGGCCGCGTCCAGCGTGGTGTCCGCGAGGATGGCGCGCGCCGCACGCAGGCGCTCACCCTGAGGATAGGGACGCGCTTCGAAGCCGGTGCGCCCGCGCATGTCCGCCTCGCAGGCGAGGATGAAGCGCTCGAATCGTTCGGGACGGCGCAGCGCGTCGGTGTGCTCCAGGAGCTCGAGCAGCGTCGAGCTGCGCAGCTCCGCAACCCGGTGCGCCAGGCCGTGATAGCGTGCGACGAGCACCGCGAGGTCGCGATACTCGTTCGGCACCCGCAGTCGCCGGCTCATGGCTTCGATGAGCTCGACGCCGCGTTGCTCGTGGCCGATGTGGCGTGGCCACTCGGCGGGCGGCGTGGTGCCCTTGCCGAGATCGTGCGTCAGGGCGGCGAAGCGCACCACCGGCTCGGTGCTCAAACGGGTCGCCTGCTCGAGCACTTTGAGGGTGTGGACGCCGGTATCGATCTCGGGGTGCCACTTCGCCGGCTGCGGCACGCCGAACAAGGCGTGCAGCTCGGGAAAGATCACCGGCAGTGCGTCGGCTTCGCGCAGCACCTCGAAGTATTTCCAGGGCGCGGGTTGTTCCAGTGCGCGCTGAGTCTCCTGCCAGACGCGCTCGGGAACCAGGGCATCGAGCTCGCCGCGTGCCGCGATTTCCCGCATGAGCGTCATCGTTTCCGGCGCCACGCTGAAGCCCAGCGGCGCGAAACGCGCCGCGAAGCGCGCCACGCGCAGCACGCGCACGGGATCCTCGACGAAGGCCACCGAGACGTGCCGCAGCACGCGCGCCGCCAGGTCGCGTTGCCCTCCGAAGGGGTCGACGAGCTCGCCGGTGGTGGCGTCGCGCGCCATGGCGTTGATGGTGAGGTCGCGCCGCTCCAGGTCCTGCTCGAGCGTCACGTCCGGTGAAAATTGGGTGACGAACCCGCGATAGCCGGGACCGGTCTTGCGCTCGGTGCGCGCCAGCGCGTACTCCTCGTTGGTCTCGGGATGCAGGAACACCGGGAAGTCGCGCCCGACGGCCCGGAAGCCGCGCGCCGTGAGCATCTCGGGCGTTGCCCCGACCACCACCCAATCGCGCTCGCGGACGGGCAAGCCCAGCAATTCGTCGCGAACCGCTCCGCCGACAAGATAGGTCTTCATGCGCCACAGTGTACCGCCGGGGGCTGGTGTGCGTGCCGGCCACATCAGGTGCGGGAGGATGGACGTCGTGCGCGGGACTCGTGTACACGTTGCCGAATGACTGTCTCGCTCCAGGATCCTGACGTGCGCCGCCGACGCTGCGGAGCTTCTCCGGCAGGCGCCGCCGCACGGCTGCTCGCGGTGCTGGTTGCCACGGCCTGCCTGTCGGGCTGCTACGTGCTGCAGGCGGCGCGCGGACAGATGAACCTGATGGCCAAGCGCCAGCCCATCAGCGAGATCATCGCGGACCCGGCGACCTCCGCGGCATTGCGCGCTCGGCTCCAGTACGTCAGCGAGGCGCGTGATTTCGCCTCACGTGAGCTGGCGCTGCCGGACAACGACAGTTACCGCAGCTACGCGGACATCGGCCGGCCGTACGTGGTCTGGAACGTTTTCGCCACGGACGAGTTCTCCGTCGAGCCGCGGCGCTGGTGTTTCCCGATCGCCGGCTGCGTGGTGTACCGGGGCTACTTCTCCGAGGAGGCGGCGCAGCGCTATGCGCAGCGGCTCAGCCGCCGCGGTGCGGACGTCACGGTGGAGGGCGTGGCGGCATACTCCACGCTGGGTCATTTCCGTGATCCGCTGCTCAGCACCATGATGAGCTGGAGCGATGCGCGGCTCGCCGGCACCCTGTTTCACGAGCTCGCCCACCAGGTGCTGTATGTGCCGGGCGATTCGGCCTTCAATGAGGCGTTCGCCACCGTGGTCGAGGAGGTGGGACTCGAGCGCTGGCTGGGATCGAACGGCCGGGCGCACGAGTTCGCCGACTGGCAGGTGCAGCGCCGGCGTCACGCTGAATTCATCGACCTGCTGCTCGAGACCCGTGAACGACTGGCGGCGCTCTATCGCCTCGATCTGCCCCCCGAGGAAATGCGCCGGCGCAAGCAAAGGGAGTTCGGGCGCATGAAATTCGAGTATGTGCGCCTGAAGGAACGCTGGAACGGTTATTCGGGCTACGACCGGTGGTTCGATCGGGCGCTCAACAACGCGCACCTGGTGTCCGCCGCAACGTATTACGCCTGCCTGCCGGGCTTCCGGGCGAAGCTGGCGGCGCTCGGCGGCGACTTGCCACGGTTCTACGAGGAGGTTCGGGAGCTCTCGAAAAGCGCCGACGCGCGCCGCGCGCTGTGTGCGGTGTCGGACGAGATGTCCTGAGCGCCTCGAGCGCGCTCGGTGCGGTCATCGCCTGCCGAAAGGGCATCCCTGCGTAACCCCGCGCTGGCAGGCCTTGGCGGTCGGCGTGCCGGCATGCCCGAAGCGTTGCCGGCATGCGGGCGGGGAGCGCTCCGAGCCCTTCCCCGCCCGCTGTCCGAGTCGCGGTCCTAGCCGCTGACCGGGAACACCAGGCGGGCGTTGCCGCGCTGGATGGTGATGGCGAAGGCGCGGACATTGCTCACCGCCTTGCGCAGATCGTCCATGTTGCGGATGGGCATGCGGCCGACGCCGATGATGACGTCGTTGGCACGCAGGCCCGCGCGCTGCGCCGGGCTGCCTTCGGCCACGCTCTGCACCTGGACACCGCCGTTGTTGTCCGCATTGGCGAGCGAAGCGCCTTCGAAGGCCGCATGGATCTGGCCGGACGACTCGGCCGAGACCGAGTCGCGTTCGCCGATGACGGCGGTCACGCGGCGCGGCTTGCCGTCGCGCAGCAGGCCGATCTCGACCTTCTCGCCAACGCGCATCAGGCCGATGGCATTGCGCAACTCGGCCGAGGTGGTCACCTGCCGCCCGTTCACCGAGGTGATGATGTCCCCGGCGCGGATGCCGGCCTTCTCCGCGGCCGAGCCTTCCACGACCTGCGAGACCAGCGCGCCGCGCGTGCCGCTCGCGAGCTCGAGGCTTTCGGCAATGTCCGGCGTGAGCGTGGTCATCTGCACGCCGAGCATGCCGCGCTTGACCTCGCCATACTCGATGAGCTGCGTCATCACCGCCTTGACCATGTTGGAGGGGATGGCGAAGCCGATGCCGATGTTGCCGCCACCGCGCGAGAAGATGGCGGTGTTGATGCCGACCAGCTCGCCTTCCAGGTTGATGAGGGCGCCGCCGGAGTTGCCGGGATTGATGGAGGCGTCGGTCTGGATGAAGTCCTCGTAGCCCTCCGGATTGATGCCCGAGCGGCCGAGCGCGCTGATGATGCCGGAGGTCACGGTGTGCTGCAGGCCGAAGGGATTGCCGATGGCGATGACGAAATCGCCGACCTCGGCCTTCGACGAGTCGGCGAGGCGCATCTCCGCCAGGTTCTTGGCGTCGACCTTGAGCACGGCCACGTCCGAGCCCGCGTCGCGGCCGACGACCTCGGCGTCGAGCTGGCGATCATCGAGCAGCGTCACGGTGATCTCGCTGGCGTTCTCGATGACGTGGGCGTTGGTGATGATGTAGCCGTTCTTGGCATCGACGATCACGCCCGAGCCGGCGCTCTGGAAGCGCCGCTCGCGGGGCACGCTCGGCACCTCGGGAAAGAAGCGCCGGAAAAACGGATCGTCGAGCAGCGGGTTGCGCTGGTCGCGAATCGTGCCGCGCGTGGCGATGTTGACGACGGCCGGCGAGGCCTGCTTGATGATCGGCGCGAGCGACGGCACCGCCTTGTCGCCCACGCGTGCCGGAAGCTGTGCGCCGGCGAGCGGCGACATGGTGAGCATGGCGGCGGTGATGAGTACGAGGGCCCCGAATGGGGACAGGAGACGGCGGGGTGAGGCCGCGGTCAAGGACATGGAGGTCGGGAAGACGGGCCTCATGGCGCTTTTTTTCATGAAGTCGAAACCTGCCTTTGATTGAAGCGACAACGGCGCGGCGGCTCCACACGGTCGAGCGAGCGACGTCGGGCCATTGTAACCGCAGCGCCGGCCGTCTGTGGTCCCGCCGCGCGGCTTGCTAGATGACAGGAAGCGCAGACGGAAAGTTCCGCCTGCGCTGCCCCGCCGTCCATGCATGCGCCGGCACGTGGCGCCTGACTCAGGATACCTTTATCTCGATGCGCCGCGGCTGCACTTCCGCGCGCTTGCCGATGCGCACCTCGAGCACGCCATTGCTCGTCTTGGCGCTGATGGCGTCCGCATCCGCCGTGTCCGGCAGGGTGAAGCGACGGAAGAACTCACCGCTTTGTCGCTCGATGCGGCGATAGCCGCTCTGCCCGTTGTACGTCTCGTTGACTCGACGGCCGCGAATCGACAGCACGCCGTTCTCCATGGTGACCTCGATGTCCTGCGGCTCGACGCCCGGCAGGTCGGCGGTGAGCACGAAGGCATCGGCGGTTTCTACGACGTCCACGGCCGGGACCCAGTCGCAGACCGCGACGCGTGCGTCGTCGCCGCGGGCGAATTCCTGGGTGAACAGGCGGTCCAAGTCGTGGTGCAACCGGCTCACAAGGCTCCACGGCTCGTAACGGATCACACTCATGATGACGCTCTCCTGTAAAGGGTTGCACCGGGTTCACCGGTCGCTGTCGGCAGCGGCGCGCCGGCCGGGCTCGAGCCCGGGGGTGTCGGACGCTTGCCGACGGCTGTCGGAAAACTGGTGACGCGCGGGCCGGTTTCAAGCGGGACTCGTCACGGCGTGGGAGAGGGTTGGCAGGGTTGGCCCAGGGGGCTGGCGGCCAGGTGCGCCAAGCAAGGATTTGCGCGACAAGACTGCCCGAAGGGCCCTCAGGTTTGCGGTCAGCGTGTCAGGTGCCGGCGCGGCCGGAACGAAGCCCCTGCCTGGCTCGACGTCGCCCCAAGCCCGTCCGCTCGCCGGGCCTGGCCCGCAAATCTGCCCGTAGCGCCTTCCGCGGGCGGGCCGATCGGCCCCATCCTGCCGCTGGCCGGGGGATCCCGGGCCGGCGCTGTGTGGTTGGGCCCATAAGTTGAACATAACGTGTGGATAACTTGTGGGCAGGCTATGGACACAAGATCTTGTGGCCAGGGCTGAGCCGCAGGTCGTCGGGCGCTGAAAAAATTGCTGCGCTCAAAACCGCTATGAAGTAATATAGTTCATTGTTTTTACTAGGTATTTGTAAAGATACGCCTTTCTTGACGGTTCCCCGGGGCGGGCATAGGCTTCCACCTCAGCCCACTACATATTGTGTCCGACCAAGGCAGCCACATGAGACTGCTTGAAGGGGAGCCGCGACCGGCATGAAGATCGCATTGAAACTCGAATCCATGGACGTCAACAGCATTCCGTTCCAGGAAGCGTCGCTCGACATCTGGGACAAGAAGTACCGGCTGTGCGCGAAGGACGGCACGCCCATCGACCGTACGATGGACGACACCTATACGCGCGTCGCCCGGGCGCTGGCGGACGTGGAGCGCGAGGACGTGCGTAAGCATTGGTTCGACCGGTTCCTGTGGGCGCTGCGCAAGGGCTGCATCCCGGCGGGCCGCATTACGTCCAATGCCGGGGCCCAGGAGCACAAGCCCGCCACCTCGACCATCAACTGCACGGTCTCGGGCACGATCCGCGATTCCATGGACGACATCCTGGCGAAGGTCCATGAGGCCGGGCTGACGCTCAAGGCGGGCTGCGGCATCGGCTATGAGTTCTCCACCATGCGACCGCGCGGCGCATACGTCTCCGGCGCGGGCGCGTACACCTCCGGGCCGCTGTCGTTCATGGACATCTACGACAAGATGTGCTTCACCGTGTCCTCGGCAGGCGGACGGCGCGGTGCGCAGATGGGCACTTTCGACATCGGCCATCCGGACGTCATGGATTTCATCCGCGCCAAGCGCGAAGCCGGACGGCTCAGGCAGTTCAATCTGTCACTGCTCATCACCGACGAATTCATGGACGCCGTGCGCAACGACCGTGAGTGGCAGTTGGCGTTCCCGGTCTCCAAGGAGGAGGCCGAGGGGGCGGACCTCACCGACTCCAGCAAGTTCGTCTGGCGCGAGTGGCCGATCACCGACAACTACATCGTCAACGAGACCGGCCTGGTGTGTTGCCGCGTCTACAAGACGTTGCCGGCGCGGCGCATGTGGGACGTGATCATGACCTCGACGTACGACTTCGCCGAGCCCGGCTTCGTGCTCATCGATCGCGTCAACGAGATGAACAACAACTGGTGGTGCGAGAACATTCGCGCGACCAATCCGTGTGGCGAGCAGCCGTTGCCGCCCTATGGCTCCTGCCTGCTCGGCTCGGTGAACCTGACGCGCTTCGTGCTCGACCCCTTCAGCGAGAAGGCGCGCTTCGACTGGGAGGAGTTCCGCAAGGTCGTCAAGGTCTTCACCCGCATGCTCGACAACGTGGTGGAGATCAACGGTCTGCCGCTCGGTGAGCAGCGCGACGAGATCCTGCGCAAACGCCGTCACGGCATGGGCTTCCTGGGCCTCGGCTCGGCCATCACGATGCTGCGCATGAAGTACGGCTCGCAGGAGTCCGTGGCCTTCACCGAAAAGGTGTCGCGCGAGATGGCGCTGGCCGGTTGGGAGGCGGGGCTCGAGCTGGCGCGTGAGAAGGGGCCGGCGCCCATCATGCTCGAGGAATTCGAGGTTACACCGGAGATGCTGCGCAAGCGCCCGGAAATGGTCCGCGATGGCTACCAGGTCGGCCAGAAGGTGCCGGGCAGGATTCTGCACGCCCGCTACAGCCGCTACATGCAGCGCATCGGCGAGATTGCCCCCGAGCTGGTCGACCAGTTGGCCGAGATCGGTGCGCGCTTTACGCACCACACCTCGATCGCGCCCACCGGCACGATCTCGCTGTCGCTGGCCAACAATGCCTCGAACGGCATCGAGCCCTCGTTCGCGCATCATTACTTCCGTAACGTGATTCGCGAAGGCAGGAAGACCAAGGAGAAGATCGACGTGTTCTCCTTCGAGCTGCTCGCCTATCGCGAGCTGGTCAATCCGCGCGCCATGCCGGGCGCGCAGAACCCGGCCGAGCGTTTGCCGGACTACTTCACCACGGCGGACGATATCACGCCGAGAGAACACGTGGACATCCAGGCGGCGGCGCAGAAGTGGATCGACTCCTCGATCTCCAAGACGGCCAACGTGCCGACCGACTATCCGTACGACGACTTCAAGGAAATCTACATGTACGCCTACGAGCAGGGACTGAAGGGCTGCACCACCTTCCGCTTCAACCCGGAGGCCTTCCAGGGCGTGCTCGTCAAGGAGCAGGACCTCAAGAACACCACTTACGTGTTCACCCTGGAGGACGGCACCGAGGTCAAGGTGAAGGGCGACGAGGAGGTCGAATACGACGGCGAGCTGCACACGGCCGCCAATCTGTTCGATGCTCTCAAAGAGGGTTACTACGGGAAGTTCTGACGTTCGGTGACCGCTCGCGACACTGTGCAAACGCCGGGTTCAGGGCATCCGCGGAAGGCGGCGCCCCGAACCTGCGCATCGAGCCCATCGAACGCCGCTGACATGACGGCGATATGAGGCTGCCTTGGGGCGGCCCGGAGCGACAGCAATGAGTGCAACCAGGATCGACAAGAAAATCGTCAAGTACCGGGTCGAGAAGCCCGAGGACAAGGCCGCCCCGAAGCCTGCCGCGGAGGGCGAGCGCAAGGACTCGAACGTCGTGTGGATGCACGAGAAGCTCGAGCGCCCCGAAGTGCTGGTCGGCTCGACGTACAAGATCAAGACGCCGGTGTCCGATCACGCCATGTACGTGACCATCAACGACATCGTGCTCAACGAGGGCACTCCGTACGAGCAGCGCCGGCCGTTCGAGATCTTCATCAACTCCAAGAACCTGGATCACTACCAGTGGATCGTGGCCCTGACGCGCATCATCTCGGCGGTGTTCCGCAAGGGTGGCGACGTCACGTTCCTGGTCGAGGAGCTCAAGGCCGTGTTTGATCCGCGCGGAGGGTATTGGCAGACCGGCGGCAAGTTCATGCCCTCGATCATCGCCGAGCTCGGCTATGTGGTCGAGAAGCATCTGCAGAGCATCGGGTTGCTCAAGTCGCCGGAGCTGGATGAGCATCGCAAGAAGCTCATCGAGGAGAAGAAGGCGGAGTTCGCCGCGCGCGCCAAGCAGAAGGATGCTTTCGCGGAGAGCCACTTTCCCGAGGGTGCGCAGCTCTGCGGCAAGTGCAGCACCGCGGCGGTGGTGCTCATGGACGGCTGCATGACGTGCCTGAATTGCGGCGATTCGAAGTGTGGGTGAGGTGGGCGTCCAGGCCGGGTGAAGCTGCCTTCCGGGCCGGGCATCGCTGCTGACGGGCGACGCGTAGCATGGATTGCGTGCCGCCGACGTGATTGGATGATTCCAGAGGCCGGTCCATTCGAGCGGCCCTTTTTATGTAAAAGAACTTCGCCCCTCGCCCTTCCCTTGGCAGCGAACGGCCTTCGTCGGCGTCGATCGCAACGCTTCGGCTGCAACCCACGGCTGATGGGAGCGTCCTATCCCACTAGAATCGCTTGGGCTCGAGCGGAGCGTTCGGAGCGCCCGCCGAGGTGGGGGAGATCAGTGAGGGTCAAAACAATGTCCAAGAAAAACGATGACGCCTTGATCATGCTGGCCACTGCCGCGCTCTTCACGTGCAGCGCGGCCGATGCCGGGAAGCCGGCGTCCGCCTACGAAGAAGAGGTGCGGGCCGGCGTGGAGGAGATTTACGTGTTCCGCACGACACGGACGGAGCAGACACGCGGCGCGACCGAATTCTGCGCGGCGGCGGGGTTCGAGGTGGCGGGCGAGGACTATTACGAGCTCTTCTCGATCGAGCTGGATTCCGCGGACGCGCGCATGGCCGACAGTCGTCGCGAGCCGGTGGGAGGGTTCCGTGCCTGCCTTGGTCACTTCACCCGTGAGAACCCGGTCGTGCAGATGTATGCGGAAGGGACGACCGCCGGGATTCCCTGGACGTTCCGGGGCGAGTGCCGGCCCGTGCAGACCACGCCGCCCGTTCGGGGGCTGCTGCCGTTCAACTGCGGGGGCGGCCTGAGCGGGCTGGCCGAGCAGTACGCCGGCGGCTTCATTTCCTCGAGCACCTTGTCGGCGGCACTCGGACCCGATCAACCGCCCTATGCATATGTGCCGGGCTACCTCTCGACCTCGGTCGTCACCCTGCGGCTCTGGAAAAAACCGCCGGCCCCCGCCTCTCTGTGAGTGCAAGATCGCGCGCGGCTCATTGGGGGGGCGACACGCATCGCCGTACCGCTGGAATCGTGTATGGCTTACCCTGGGCATCGCCTGCGTAGAAAGGCGTCGAGGAACCATCAGTCTAAGGCGTCGAGGAACTATCAGTCTCCCGCAAAACAGTCGATGCGGGAGTTCGGTGTATACAAAGTCCGTGTGGCGCTTGCGAAGCTGGTATCGGCCACCTTCGAACGGGTGGCCGATTCACGACGATACGGCTGCTGCGTTGCCGCTCTGAAGGAAGCGTCGACGCGCCTCGCCATCCCGCATCTTCAACATAGATCAAGGTAGTCAGTGCACTCGCATCACCTGACGCGCGCCATTCGCTCGGTGTGAAACCCGATCGCAACGCAGCACCATCCTGGGCCGATGGCGTGCTCAGTGATGGCGCGGTCGCTTCGGCACCACTGGGGAGTCTGGGCCGTGGAGCCTCGGGAGCGCGTCAGCTTGCACGAGCGGTCGGGAAAGAGTACGGTCGCGGCGATCCGGCATGAGGCGAACGAACGATGAACCGCGCCCGCGCCGGCCGGGTGCGATTAGGGGGAGGCACTCAGCATGAAGCGTCGCGCGTTCTGCGCCGCCGGCGTCTCGGCGGCAGCCCTTTCGTTTTTGCCCCTCCGCCGCGCGTCCGCCGCAGACGTTCCGGCATTCAAGAAGAACGGCGCCGAGATCATGCTCCGCGCGAGGGACGTCGAGGATTTTCGTGCTGGACTTCGCGGCCCCCTGTTGCTCGCCGGGCAGGACGGCTATGACGAAGCGCGCCGGACCTGGAACGGCTCGTTCGACCGCAAGCCCGCGCTGATCGCGCGTTGTGCGGGCGCCGCGGACGTGATGCGCGCCGTCAGCTTCGCGAAGGCACATGATCTGCTCGTCGCGGTCCGTGGCGGCGGTCACAGCATCTCGGGACAGTCGGTCTGCGATGGCGGGCTGATGATCGATCTTTCACGGATGCGCGGCATCCGCGTGGACCCGGCCGCGCGCCGTGCACGGGCGGAGCC
>QGUO01000450.1 GCA_003242495.1 Pseudomonadota bacterium
CTCGACGAGCAGCTCTTCCGCGCCCGCGACGGTCTCCTGCCAGGTGCGCCGCGGGCGGCGCCAGAGTCCGTCAGCGTCGGCCTTGGCGTACAGCAGCCATGCGCCGTCGACGGATTCACGCGGGCGTAGCCCCGGCGCGATCTCGATGGGCTCACCGCCTGCGGCGGGCTGGGCGTAGATGCGCCATGCGCCGCTGCGGTTGGACTCGAAGTAGAGCCACGACCCGTCACGCGACCAGGAGGGATTGCGGCTGTCGCCCGGGCCGGTGGTCACACGCTGCGGCGCGCCGCCATCGGCCGGGACCGTGAAGATCGAGGTGCGTCCGTCGGGACTGGCGTCGAATGCGATCCATCGTCCGTCGGGTGACCAGGCGGGGTGCTCCACGAAGGCGCCGCCCAGACTGGCAATCTGCACGGCATTACGCCCGTCGCGCTCGCTCACCCAGATGCCGGGCGGACCGCTGCGGTTGGAATTGAAGGCGATGCGTGTCCCGTCCGGCGCATGGCTCGGCGCGGCATCCCAGCGGGTCGAGCCGATGTAGTTGCCGGCCTGGATCTCGACGCCGCGCGCGACATCGATGCGGCGCAGCTGCGCGCGGTGCATCCATTCTTCGAAGACGATCAGTTCCACTCCCGGCGCCGTGGCGGGTTCCTGCACGCGCTCGTCGCCCAGCCATGCGAGCTGCGGTTCACCTCCCTGCGGATCGAGCGTCCACAGCCGGTACATGCCCGAGCGCGTGGAGGGAAACAGCAGCCGCTCGCCGTCGGGGGTCCACGCCAGCCCGCCGATCTTGCGGTTGTCGAAGGTGATGCGCCGCGGCGTCTCGTCATCCAGTGCCATCAGGTGCACATCTTTCGTCACCTCATTGACCGCGCGAATGAACGCCAGCGAGCGGCCGTCGCGACTGAACAAGGGATCGATGTCGCCGAGCGAGCCCGGATCAGGTGCGGTGAGGATGCGCGGCGCGCCGCTCCCGAGCGCCGCCAGCGTGATCCGGTAAGGCGCGGCGGCGTCACGCCGGGCGGCATAGGCCACCCATTGGCCATCGGGCGATACGCTCATGCCCCGAATCTCGGACACCGTCGTGTCGGTCAGGACGCGGGTGGCGGCCCCACCGAGTGCCGAGACCTGCATGATGGCGAGGCCCTGTTCGCCCGGGCGGGCGAACAGCAGGGAGCGCCCATCCGCGGACCACACCGGATAGCGCTCGTCCGCCTCGCTCGCCGTGAGCGCCAACACCGATTCGCTGCCGACGGCTTTCACATAGACATCGAACGAGCCGTTCGTGCCGCCATCCCACACGAACGCGACCCGGCTGCCATCGGGCGAGAGCGCAGGCTCGATCTCGCGTCCGACGAAGCTCGTCAGGGGCAGGATATCGTAGGTCTGATCGTAGGCCTGGGCCGGCGCCGGCTCGGCCGAGGAGTCCGGCTGCGACCGCAGCAGCAGCGCCGCGACAAGGCCGAACACGATCAGCACGCCGGCGCCGGCGAGGGCTGCGGCCGTGGGCGGCGAGCGCGACGGCGGCATCGCCTCGTGGGTGTCCGGCGCCGGACTCGGCGTCGCAGCGGTCTCCGCCGGGGCACGCGGCGCGGGCTCGGCAGCGAGGGCCGTGACGACCTTCGCCGGCGCAATGGGCGCGATGAGCCGGTAACCGCGCTTGCGAATGGTTTCGATGTAACGCGGCGTCTGTGCGTCGTCGCCGAAGATCTTCCGTAACTCGGAGATCGCGCGGTTGAGGAGATAGTCGTCGGCGGCGGTTCCCGCCCAGACGGTTTCGAGGAAGGTTTCCCGGGCGATCACCGCGCCCGGTCGCGAGGCCATGAGGGTCAGTACCTGCATGACCTTGGGTTCGACTTGCGCGGTGCGTCCCTCGATCGATATCCGGTTCAGCGACGGCTGCACCAGGGCGTGGCCCACGACGAAGTCACGGGGCGGACCACGAGCCGCCGGACCATCGCGCGACGCTGCCAAGATCGCTGCCTGTTCGCTCAACGCCGGCTCCATGCTCAATCCCGGGCTCCCCCTCCACCCCGTCGGCCGCGCGCGCCGCCGGCATTCTTCCGGGCGGTACGCCGTCCTGTCGAGACTTCACGAAAAATATAGCAAAACCATAGCTGCGCTCCATCGAAATCGGCGGGGCTCACGGTGCTTCATCGCGTCGTGGCGGCGGGTGTCGACCGGGCACTGCCGCGAGTCGTTTTCGGGAGGCATCATGGCATTTCGATGGGCATCGAGGTTTCGGGACGTCAGGGTCATCGTGTTCGCTGCGGCAGTGGTGGGCGCTGCCGCACCGGCCGTCGCGGACGACGCCGGCGCCGAGTTGTATGCGCGCAATTGTGCGGCCTGCCATGGCCGGGCGTTGCAGGGCAGCGGGCTGGGGCCGGCGTTGTCCACGGCCACCTATCGCTACGGCGGGCAGCGCGAGGACTTCGTCCGCATCATCCGCGCCGGCATCCCGTCGCAGCGCATGCCGGCGTTCGAGGGCATTCTGTCGGCGTCGGAGATCGCGACCCTGGCCGACTTCCTGCCCGCCCGCCAAGGCGCCGAGTCGGAGGACACGCCGCGGGACTTCAGTCGCCGCAAGGACGGCGGCACCGTGCACACGCTCGATTACGTCATGAACGCCGAAGTGTTCGTGGATGGTCTGCAAACGCCCTGGGCGCTGGTCTTCCTCGATGCCCACACGGCGCTCGTGACGGAGCGGCCGGGGAGACTGCGCCTGGTGGAGCAGGGCGTGTTGCGGGAGGCGCCCGTGGCCGGCACCCCGGAGGTGTTCTCCCATACGCATGAATGGAATCAGGGCGGCCTGCTCGATGTCGCCCTCGATCCGGCCTATCCCGAGAACGGCTGGATCTATCTCTCTTACAGCCATGGGCTGCCGGCCGCCGGGGGCGGGCAGACACGCGCCATGACCAAGGTGGTGCGTGGGCGCATCCGCGACCACCGCTGGGTCGATCAGGAGGTCCTGTACGAAGCCGATCCGTCGGCTTACAACGAGAACTTCTGGCATTACGGCGGTCGCATGGCGCTCGACGCCGAAGGACGCCTTTACTTTTCCGTGGGCGATCGCGGTGCGGCCGAGCAGGCCCGTGAGCCGACGCGGCCGAACGGCAAGATTCATCGCATCATGGCCGATGGGACCGTTCCGCAAGACAATCCGTTCCAGGGACGCGCCGACGCGCTCGCCTCGGTGTACAGCTACGGGCACCGCAATCCGCAGGGGCTGACGCTCGAGCCGGGCACCGGACGTCTATGGGCGACGGAGCAC
>QGUO01000451.1 GCA_003242495.1 Pseudomonadota bacterium
GGCCCCCTTCCCGGGCGCGGGGGCGCCCGCGCGCGGTCACCAGCGCCGCACCGCCGGGAACGGCGGGAAACTCGTCGATCTCCCGGACGGCAAGCGTGGAATCCGGGCGAGCCACTGCGACGATGTGACCGATTCCGTGCTGCCGGGCGGCACGCAGCACCGGCAGGCTGTCATCGACGAACAGGACGCGCCGCGGGTCGAAGGCGAGCTCCGCCTCCAGGCGCACCCAAAATGCCGGATCCTCCTTGGGCGCCCCATACTCGTGCGAGCTGACGAGGCGCCGGAACCAGCGGCCGAGCCCGGTTTGCGCCGCCTTCATGCCCAGGCTGTCGTGATGCGCATTGGTCACCAGCACGGCCGGCACGCCGCGCCGTTCGAGCTCGGCGAGGAACGCCTCGGCCCCCGGCAGAAAACGGACGCGCTCGCGCACCTCCTGCTTCAGCTGCGCGATGTCCAGATCGAGCTCACGCGTCCAGTAATCCGTGCAGTACCAGTTCAGCGTGCCCTGTGCAGCCGCAAACCGCGGCGCCAGCAGGTCCCGCGCCGCCTCGACCGCCATGCCGTGGCGCCGCGCGAAGCGCTCCGGCAGCAGCTCGAGCCAGAAATAATTGTCGAAGCGCAGGTCGAGCAGCGTGCCGTCCATGTCCAGCAGGACCATGTCAATGTTTTCCCACGGGGGGACTCGGTTCATGCGTGCCACGCTTCCGCGCGAATGCTCTCGGGCCGGCAGAATTGGTGCGCCGTGCCCGGAAGTCAAGCCGACGCGCGGCGGTGACACCCGCGGCGCGCGACTCGGCGTATGATTCCCGACACGCGCCGACCTCGACAGACTCGAAGACGCCTGGTCATGCAACTGAGTTGGACAGCTCTCATCCTGCTGCTCGCCGCCGGCGCAATCGCCTGGTTCTGGCAGGACAGCCTCGCGGTTCGCGAGCGCGCCAATGCCGCCGCCCAGGAGGCTTGCCAGCGGCTCGGCCTGCAACTGCTCGACGGCACCGTCGCCTTTGCGCGACTGGCACTCACCCGTGAGGGCGGCTGGGTGAAACTGCGGCGGACCTACGTATTCGACTACACCAGCCAAAGCATGGCTGACGGCATGGAACGCCGCCAGGGCTTCGTGCTGATGACGGCCGACCGGGTGGAAACCGTCGGGTATCAGCGCCCAGGCTAGCCTGGCGTCCGGAACCGGACGGCCGCACCCCGGCGCGCCGAGGCCTTGCAGCACGTGGAATCGCCCCCGCGGAGAGGATAAAGTACCGTCGCGATGAACGATTCGGAAAACAAGGTCGAGACCGAGACTTTCCGCCGCCTGGAGCGCCTGCGGGAGTTGCGCATCGAGCATCGCGACCTGGACGACGTCATCAATCGCCTGCAGATGGACCTGTATGTGAACGAAGTCCAGCTGCGCCGGCTGAAAAAGCGCAAGCTCCTTCTCAAGGACCAGATTGCGCGGCTCGAGAGCGAGCTGATCCCCGATCTGAACGCATAACCGCACCGCGACTGCGATCCGATGCCGGAGCTACTGGGAAAACTGAGCAGCACGCTCGAGCTGCTGCTGACGCCTGCCACGCTGCTGCAGCTGGGGGCGGTGGCGCTCGCGGTGCTGCTCGCCTGGTGGTTCGGACGGCGCCTGCGCAACACCGAGCGCGCACGCGCCATCCTGCTCGAAAGCGGCTTCCAGGCGCGTCTCATCGAAGCAGCCCTCATCATCAGCCCGCACGTGCTCGCCCTGGTGCTGATCGCCTCGCTCGGCGGCGTCCTGCACGCACTCAAGGCGCCGAGCCAGATCGTCGATCACGCCATTACCCTCGCCGGACTGCTGCTGCTGGTGCGTCTGGGCGTATACATCGTGCGCCTGTCGGTGGGCGACCGCACCAAGGGCTGGGGCAACGCCATCACCTTCGCGATCTGGGTGGTGCTGGCCCTCAACGTGCTCGGCTGGTTCGACCCGCTGGTGCAAGCGCTCGACAGCGTGGCGCTGCGCGCCGGAGGGGAACGCATCACCCTGTGGTGGGTGCTGAAGCTGCTGTTCACCATCGCGGCGTTCATCGTGGTGGCCGCCTGGCTCGCCCGCTGGGTGGAGCGCCGACTGATGGCCATGCAAGGCCTCGCGCTCAGCATGCGCATCGGCATCGCCAAGTTCTTCCAGGCCTTCCTCATCGGCCTGTCGATCCTGCTCGGCCTGAACGCCGCGGGTCTCGATTTGACCACGCTCACCGTGCTCACCGGCGCCATCGGCCTGGGCCTGGGCTTCGGCCTGCAGGCCATCGCCGCCAACTTCGTGAGCGGCTTCGTGCTGTTGATGGATCGCTCGATCAAGCCCGGCGACGTCATCAGCTTCACGGGCACGACCGGCACCAGCACCGAGGGCTTCGGCTGGGTACAGGAGCTGCGCGGCCGCTATATCGTGGTGCGCGATCGCGACGGGGTGGAGACGCTGGTGCCCAACCAGCACCTGATCACCAATCCGGTGATCAACTGGAGCTACACGGATCCGCGCGTCCGGCTGAAGCTGCCCATACGAGTGAGCTACAAGAGCGACGTCGAAAAGGCGCTCGAGGTGCTGCTCAAGGCGGCGGACGCCAACCGGCGCGTGCTGACCGACCCGCCGCCGGTGGCGCGCCTCATGGGCTTCAACGATTACGGCTTCGATCTCGAGCTGCGTTTCTGGATCGCCGATCCCCAGGAGGGCGTGAACAACGTGCGTTCCGACGTGAACCGCGCGATCTGGAGGCTCTTCCAGGAGAACGGCATCCTGGTGCCGGTCGCCCAGCGTGAAGTGCTCGTCGAGATGAAGCCGCCGCAGCCGAACGTGCCCGAGGCGCGCGACGACTGACATGAAGCGCGCCGTCCGACAGCCCGTCGCGAGCGCGCGCGCTGCGCAGACAGCGGGCTCCCGGACGCCCCGCAGGGCCGACGCGGTCGAGGTTGGTCGACGCCGCGACCCCGCGCCGACACGAACGCAGCCGGCGAGCGCTCATCCGGCCGCCCCCCGCCCGGCGACGGCGCGCGTCAGCCTGCAGCCACCGGAGGCGGCCATCACCCTGCGCTTCGTGCGCGCCGCCGGTCCGGGCGGACAGAACGTCAACAAGGTGGCGACCGCCGTCCAGCTGCGCTGCGACCTGAAGGCCTGGCCCGCACTGCCCGAGCGGGTGCGTACCCGCCTGCGCACGCTCGCCGGCAGACGCCTGACCGACGACGAGGTGATCGTGATCGCCGCGCAGCGTTGGCGCACGCAGGAGCAGAACCGGCGCGATGCCTTCGGG
>QGUO01000045.1 GCA_003242495.1 Pseudomonadota bacterium
CGTCTGACCGCCGGGCGCACGTCGTCGACGGTGGGCGGTGCCAGTGGAGGCGGGCGGCGCTGTGCCAGCATGAACAGGTAGTCGCGCTCTGCCGGTGACAGATTCAGGGCGCTGGCCAGCCGTTCCAGAACCTGCTCGGAAGGGTTGACGTCACGTCCCTGCTCGAGCCAGGTGTACCAGGTGGCGCTCAATCCGGCGAGGGCAGCCACATCCTCGCGCCGCAGGCCTTTCGAGCGGCTGCGTTGCGCCGGCGGGAGGCCGACCTCGGCCGGCTTGGTGCGCGCCCTGCAGCTCTTCAGGAAAGACGCAAGCTGGGTGCGCGGCGAGGTGCTGCTCATGACAGTCGATAGATGCCGATACAGCGGTCGTTGTATAGTACTGACAATACTAGTATAGCCTGTGACTCGGCACGCAGTGGCAGCGTTGCGCATAATGGCAGGCAGCCGGCGCGCAAGACGCACCACGCATTTCGATGCCGAGATCGGCGCTGCTTTTCAAGGGGGGAGTCCATGTCACGTACCGACCGCCTGTCCGTCGAGGATCGGATCGCGATCCAGGACCTCATCGCCCGCTATGCCTGGGCTCTCGATACCGGCGATGTCGACGCCTTCGTCGCGTGCTTCACTCCCGACTGTGTGGTGATCGAGGAGGTGTTCGAGGAGCCCGACCGTTGGGAAGGGCACGTCGGCGTCCGTCGCCTCGCCGAGCATTACCGCAACGCCCCCGGGTTCCCCGGGCGACAGCATCACGTTTCGCAGTCCATCGTGACGGGCGCGGGTGACCGTTGCACGGTCAAATCCTTCGCATTCGTGACCGAATGCCGGGGCGAGCCGCCATATACCTTGCGGTTCGCCGGCTACTACGACGATCAGCTCGTCAGGCTCGACGGCGAGTGGCTGTTCCGCGAGCGTGTCATTCGCCTGTGGGACGGTCCCGTGCTGGCACGCTTCCCGGGGCATGGTGCGCGCGTGCCGCGCAAGCGCCCGCCCGAGTTGGTGATCAAGTCTGCCGATTCCTCCGCCGGGGGCTGATTTCGCTGCCCGCTTCCGCCGGCCTGCTCGCGCCTCGCATGCTGCCGGAACCATAGACCAATCAGAAGGTAACGACATGACTGGACCATTTCCTGAAACGATGGACTACATCGGGCACAACGCCCCTTCGCGCATCGAGGCGGAGATCTACGATCTCGTGGTGCATGGAGAGATTCCCGACGAGATCGCCGGCGCGTGGTACCAGAGCGTGCCCGACCCGCAATATCCGCCCTTGCTGGGCACGGACACTTATCTGAGCGGCGACGGCATGGTGCGCATGCTGCGGTTCGAGAACGGCCACGTCGATTTCAAGCAGCGCTACGTGCGCACCGAGCGCTGGCAGCTCGAGCGCGCGGCGCGCCGCGCGCTGTTCGGCGCGTATCGCAATCCCTTTACGGATGATCCTTCCGTACGCGGCAAGCGGCGCGGCGCGGCCAACACCACCCCGATTTTCCATGGCGGGCGCCTGCTCGCTCTCAAGGAGGACAGCCGGCCCTGGGAAGTCGATCCCCGCAGCCTCGAGACGATCGGCGAGTGGGACTACGAGGGCAGGCTGCGCAGCGAGACCGTCACCGCCCACCCGCGCCTCGATCCACGCACCGGTGAGCTTTATTTCTTCGGTTACGAAGCTTCCGGCCTGGCGTCGCGTGACGTCGCCTATTGCGTGGCCGACAAGAACGGCCAGCTGGTGCGCGAGGATTGGTTCCAGGTGCCGTACTGCGCCCTGATGCACGATTTCATCGTCACTCAGGAACACGCGGTGTTCCCCGGCTTTCCGATCGTCGCCGACCTGGAGCGCATCGAGGCGGGCGGTCCTCACTGGGCATGGGATCCGACCAAGGAGAGCTTCGTCGGCATCATGCCTCGCGATGGGCGCGTGGAGCAGATGCGCTGGTTCCGCGCCCGGCCGTGCTCGGTGTTCCACTTCGTGAACGGCTTCACCGAGGGCAGCAAGGTGCACATCGACATGTGCGTGAGCGAGGTACCGGCGTTCGAGTTCATGCGCGTGGCCGGCGATCTGCATGTGCCGCAGCATGAAGTCCAGGGAAATCTGGTCCGCTGGACGTTCGATCTGTCGAAGCCGGGCGACACGCCCGAGGAGCACGTGCTCGGGCCGGCCGGTGATTTCCCGCGGATCGCCGACAAGGACATGATGGTGGATTACGACATCACGTACTACGCGCGCGTCGACGTGAACTTCGGTCCGCCGATCGTCTCCGGGCCGGTGGGCGTCGGCTTCAATACCATCACGCGTCTGGAGGTGAAGACCGGCAAGATGACCGACCTGTTCGTCGGTCCCAATTGCACGGCACAGGAGCACGTGCACATTCCGTCGCGCAAGCCGGGACACGAGGGCTATCTCATGTATATCGTCGACCGTCACGACCAGAACCAAGCGGAGGTGCACATCGTCGAGGCGGCGCACCTCGAGAACGGGCCCATCGCGCGCATTCTCGTCCCGATGAGGCTGCGTTGCGGCGTACATGGCAACTGGGTTCCCCAAACATAGGAGCGATCAGGTGAGCATCATCGTAACCGGCGCGTCCGGATCCTTCGGACGAATGGTCACCGAGCTGCTGTTGCAGCGGGTCGAGCCTGCGAATCTCATCCTCGTGACACGGACGCCCGACAAGCTCGCTTCTCTCGCGGAGCGCGGCGTGCAGGTCCGCTATGGAGATTTCGACGATGCGGAGTCGCTGCGCAGCGCGTTCGCCGGCGGGCAACGCATGCTGCTGATCAGCACGCTCGACGTGGGCGAGCGGCGGCGGCGCCAGCACAAGACCGCTATCGAGGCGGCGGTCGCGGCGCGCGTCGAGCACATTGCCTACACCTCGAGCACGGGCATCCACCCGCGCAGTCCTGCCTTCGTGATCGAGGATCACCTCGCGACCGAGGAGCGGCTGCGGCAAAGCGGTGTCGCGTATACCTTCCTGCGCGATGCCCAGTACGCGGAAGTCATCGCCACCATGATGGCGCCCATGGCCATCGCAACCGGTCAGTGGGTGTCCAGCGTCGACCGCGGGTGCATCGCGTTCGTCTCGAAGCAGGACTGCGTGGCGGCGGCCGCCGCGGTGCTGACCACCCCGGGACACGAAGGTGCCGCCTACGAAATCACCGGGCCGGAACTGCTCACGTTCCGTGATGCCGCCGCGATTGCGGCCGAGGTCAGCGGTCGCTCGGTGGAGTTCGTGCTCGTCACGCACGACGAGATGCAGGCGCGCTTCGATGCCGCCGGTGTCCCGAGACGGTATGTCGAGGGCATGCAGCTCGACCACATCGGCCCCTGGGGCAGCGAGGAAATGATGTCTTACGAACGAGCCGTCGACGCCGGCTACTTCTCGATCTGCTCACACCATGTCGAGTTGCTCACCGGACGGCCGGCGAAGTCGCTGCGCGAGGTCTTCATCGAGAACCGCGACGCGCTGATGCCCAAGGTGTAGGAGGCTGGGCGGTCGTCCGTGCCGCCCGAGACCCTATCTCCGCAGGTCAGTCCTTCACCGGTAGCGCCCGCAACTTCGCCAGCAGGGCGCGCCGGTGCTCCTCGAAGGCCATGCGCCCTGGGGGGATCGCCTGGTCGGCGGGGAACGCGGCATCCAGCGCGGCGTGCATCTCGCGCACCACGTCGCGAAACTCAGGGTGCGTGAGAATGTACGGCGCGTTGCGGCGAATGGCGGCCACCACGGCAGCGCCGACGTCCATGGGATCCATCGACTGTTCGAGCAAGCTGCGGATCATCGCGGCTTCGGCTTCCGTGCGGGCGGTCCCGGCATCCATGATGCGGGTGCGCGTCCCCCCGGGGAACAGGCAGGAGACGCCGATGCCGTGCGGTGCAAGCGAGTAGCGCAGCGATAAGCGAGTCGCATCTTCGCAGGTCTGCGCCGGGACGATTCAGTGCGACGCTGTCGTGAGGGTGCGCAGCGCCGGATCGGTCCGATTGGGCATGGCCATGGCCGCCTGCACGGCGGGTCGCGCGCTGACGCGCCCGATCCAGTCCACCAGGCGCGGCGCGCGCGTCTCCACCTGCAATTCAGGAAACAGGCGTTGCACCGCGAACCCGCAGTTCGCAAAGAAGTTGATGTCCGCGGTGGTGTACATGTCACCGGCGAGCCACGGGGTCTCGGCGAGCCGACGCTCCACCTTGTCGATGGCGATCTCGATCTTGCGGGTGGCGTTGGCAAGGTCGGCTGGTTCGAAGCCGCGACGGGCCTTGCGCCATTTCTCGCGCTGTTCGTGCAAGGGAACGCGCGCCATGAGGCGCTCGAATTCCCCTTCTTCGATGGCACGCGCGATCACGGTAACCATGCGATGCCAGCCATGAATCGAGACGTATTCCATCACGTGCTCGTCGCAGAACTTGTTCCACCAGCGCATGCGCGCCCTGCCCAGCGGGTCGGCGGGCCGTAGCGGCGGCGCGTCCGGGAAGGCATCCTCCAGATACTCGGCCATGACCGTGGTCTGCGTGACGATGGCGCCGTCGTGTTCCAGCACCGGTACCTGACCCTCGGGATTGATCGCCAGAAACCAGGGCTCGTGCTGCTCGAACTTGTGCAGGTCGACGTAGACGCTCTCGAACTCCAGGTTCTTCTCCTTGAGCGAGATGAGCGCTTTGAGGGAGTTGGCAGCGGGTTCTGCGTGATAGAGCTTGAGCATGGCCGTCCTCGGTCGAAGGCATTATTGGCAGGGCAGGGAACGCAGGTTGCGCCTTGGCTGCGGGGCGCAGCGCGCGGCGCGTGACGGCGGCCGTGCGCGGTGCGGCGTTGCAGGGTCGGTTGGCGCACCCTCCAGCACTGTCCGCATGCCGTTTTGCGGGCAAGGTGCGTTCAATCCCCGGTCCGATATTGCTCGCACCGCCGGTGATGTATGCGACCTTGCCCGCGAGCGCTCTCATGGGTTCGTGCGATTTCGTGGACGCCGCTTGGCGCCGGTACGTTTCGTGCTCGTGCGCTTCGTGCGCTGGGAGGCGGAGTGCAGCTCGTGGCGTTCGGCGCGCTGCCAGATCGCGGTGAGCGCATCCTGCAGCGCCAGCACCTGACGACCATCGAGGTCGGCCAGCACGTCTGCTTCGATACGTCCTGCCACGCGCAGCGTCTCGGCCAGGAGCTTGCGCCCGGCGGGCGTGAGCTGGATATGCAGGATGCGGCCATGCGTCGGGCTTGCCGAGCGCTTGATGAGACCCTTGCGCTCGAGCACGGCGATGACTTCCACCAGTGATTGCGGCCGCACGCCCATCTCGCGGGCCAGCGCGGCGGCCGATGTCTCGCTGCGATCGCGCAGACGAAACAGCATCAGGAACTGGGTGGAGGTGAGACCGTAATCGACCAGTGCCGCTTCCATGCAGCTGCGCACCGCGAGCTCGGCGCTCTTCAGCAGATAGATGGTGCCCACGATGGGAGCGTTGCGCATAGTCTCGTCGGCGCCCGATTTGACCGCGGTGTCGGAGATGATATAAGGGAGCCTGTCAAATAATCAATCGGCGCATGAGCAGGGGGATATGGAACGTGCTCACGCTGTATCACTGGGAGCCGAACGCGAATTCCGGCAAGCCCATGCTGGCGCTTTATGAAAAAGGCGTGGGCTTCGAGAGTCGCTATGTCGACATGCTGTCCTTCGAGCAGCATCGTCCCGAGTACTTGCGCATCAACCCGCAGGGCACTCTGCCGACACTCGTGCACGGTGAGCTGGTGTTCACCGAGTCGACCGCCATCATGGAGTACATCGACGAGGCGTTCGAGGGGCCGCCGCTGCGACCCAGTCATCCGCGCGAGCGCTGGCTCATGCGCTGGTGGGGACGCTTCCTCGATCAGTTCGTAGGACCCTCGATCAGCATGCTCGGCTGGAGCACATTCGTCGCTCCGGCGCTGCGCCATCGGGATCCCCGCGAGCTCGCGGCCGCCATCGAGCGCATTCCGCTCGCGGAGCGACGCATTGCCTGGTCGAAGGCGATCCACAACACGTTCTCACCGCAGGAGCTCGCTGAGTCGAGGGAGCGCATTGCGCTTGGCGTGCGCGCCGTGGAACAGACCCTCGGCGCTCAACCCTGGCTGGCCGGTGCGCGCTATTCGCTGGCCGACATCGGAGGCTTCAATCTGATGCTCGGACTGCCTGCCATGCAACCCGAGCTCGTCAACGAGTCACGCACGCCGCGCATCATGGAATGGTTGCGTCGCATCGGCGCGCGCCCCGCGGTCAGGAAGGCGGTGGCGCTGGGTCGCACGCCCATCATGCAGCGCCTGGCGTTCCTCGAATAGCGCTTCTGAGGTGCACGCATGCTGGAGCTCTACCACTGGGAGCCGAACGGCAGTTATCTGAAACCGCTCATTGCCGTGCACGAGAAAGGCCTGGAGGTGCGCTGCATCTATGTCGACGTGCCGGCTTTCGAGCACTTCTCGCCCGATTTCCCGCTGGCGCCGAGCCTGCAAACCTCGTTGCAGCTCGAAGGCGAGGGGCCGATCCTGATCCATGACGGTGTGCAGATCACCGAATCGCACTTCATGCTCCAGTACCTCGATGACGCGTTCCCGCAACGTCCTCTGCGGCCGGCGAACCCCGTGGACCGCTGGCGCATCCTGGCTTGGGCGCGCTTCATCAACGAGGTGTTCATGCCGGCCGTCTCGACACTCGGCTGTCGGCGCTATCTGCGGCCGCTGCTCAGGGCACGCGGCATCACCGAGCTGCCCGAGACGGTATGGCAACTGCCGCTGAAACTGCGCAGCGAGGTCTGGGCCGCGGCGGTCTATGGCAGCTACCCCGAGTCGCTGGTTCAGGACTCCTGCCGCAAGATACGCATGGCCGTAAAGCGCATCGAGCAAACGCTGCGCGATTCCCAGTGGCTGGTCGGGACGAGCTGCTCGTTGGCGGATATCGACGCCTTCGCCATCGCCAATTGCCTGCCGAGCCTGGTTCCCGAAATCGTGAATGCCAGCGACTCACCGCGCACCCTCGAGTGGATTGAGCGCATGCGCGCGCGACCCGCAGTGCGCGACGCGCTCGCGATGAGCCGCACAGGCCGGCCGGAGGAGGCGTTCGTGCCTGGGCCGGAGCACGCGCGCTGGGGCTGAAGTGCCCGTCGGGCAAGCCCGGACGTCTCGGCGCCGGCACCGGTGACGCGCCTTCCATTGCCATGTTGCCGGATCGGTGCCGCGGGGGCCGGGCGGGTGCCCGCGTCGCCGGCAGCGTCCTCGCGCGGTCGTGGCATGCGCACGCCCGCCGGCGCCGATGCGGCGCGTGCGGTCCGCGCCGCCTGCCATGAAGGCACTCTGGGCACCGGATTTTTTCCCTGACAGAAGCGCACCTCCTTCCCACGGCGCCTAAGCTGCCTGGCGCTTCCGGTGCAGTGTCGCCGGAACGCGTCGTCTCACGACCTTGCGCCGGAGGGCTGTCATGAATTCGACGATCGATGCAACGCAGGCCGCCGCCAACGCAATCCAGGGCGCAGCGCCCGAGGTTCGCAAGGGCTTTCCGCTTCCCAGCTCGTTGAAGGTGGTGCCCGGCACCGAGCGGGCCCAGGCCGCCTATCCCTATCATGTCCAGTTCAGCAAGGCGGACGACGAGCGATTCTGGTTCTACAACTCGATGCACTTCCCCGAGCCTATGTCGGCATTCGACATGGTCACGGCGGAAGCGGCCTACTGCGCGCTCGGCGCGGCCAATACCCGCGTGCACTGCCTGCCGACCACGCTCGGCATCGATCACCGCGTCATCAACGGGCGCGTTTACATCGGCGGCAACGCCGTCACCGATCCGCAGGAGATCGCCCGCCGCACCGAGGAATTCCAGAAGCGGGCGTTCTACTACTACGAGAACTGGGAGCGGCTGTACGCGCAGTGGCGCGAGAAGATGATGGCGTTGATCCGCCAGGCCGCGGCCATGCCTAAGCCGCAGCTCCCGGAGCTCGAGCCGCTCGAGCATGTGCACGCCGGGCGCGGTGTGGCGTCGAACCAGGACCTGCTCGACATCTACCAGAAGACGCTCGAAGGCTACTTCCGGATGTGGCACCACCACTTCGAGTTCCTGCTGCTCGGTTATGGCGCCTATCTCACCTTCTTCCACTTCTGTAAGAAGGCCTTCCCGGAGATCACCGATCAGACCATCGCGCGCATGGTGGCGGGCATCGAGGCGGAGATCTTCCGGCCCGACGATGAGCTGCGCAGACTCGCGCGCTGCGCCGTCGAGCTGGGCGTGGACGGCTACTTCAAGGAGGGCATGCGTGCCGAGGAGATCCTCGAGGCATTGCGTGGCGCGGGCACGCCCGGCGAGAAGTGGCTCGAGGAGCTCGCCGTGTCGCGGGATCCCTGGTTCAACATCAACGTGGGGGATGGCTTCTACCATTACCACCGCGGCTGGAACGATGACCTGTCGATGCCCTTCGCCTGTCTGCCGGAGTACATCCGGCGCGTGCGCTCGGGCGAGTCGCTCGAGCGACCCATCGAGCGGCTCAAGGCGGAGCGGCAGCAGCTCATCGCCGAGTATCGCGAACTGCTGTCATCGGACGAGGAGCGGGCCGCCTACGATCAAATGATCGGGCTTGCGCACCGTGTGTTCCCCTACGTCGAGGGTCACAAGTTCTACTGCGAGCACTGGTACACGAACCTGTTCTTCAACAAGATCCGCGAGTTTGGCGAGCTGCTCGCCCGCCACGGCTTCTTTCCCGACAGCGAGGACGTGTTTCACCTGACCCACTACGAGCTGAAGATGGCGATCATCGACCTGATGACCGCGTGGTCGACCGGCTCGGCGCCGCGCGGTCCCGAGCGTTGGCCGGCCATCGTCGCCGAACGTCGCGCGGCCGTGCGCGAGTGGGCCAAGCACGAGACACCACCGGCGCTCGGGCCGGTTCCAGACGTGATCGACGATCCGGCCATCGTCATGCTGTGGGGTATCACCCGCGAGAACCTGGATGCCTGGCTCTCGGCGAGCAACGACGCCTCGAGCCGTGAGATCCGCGGATTCGCCGCCTCGAGCGGCGTGGTCGAGGGGCCGGCGCGGGTGGTGAAGTCGGTCGAGGAAATCTCGCGCCTCGAGACTGGCGACATCCTGGTCTGCCAGGTGACGAATCCGACCTGGGCGCCGGTTTTTCAGAAGATCGTCGGCGCGGTGTCCGATCTCGGCGGCTCGATGAGCCACGCCGCCATCGTCGCCCGCGAATACGGTCTGCCGGCCGTGGTCGGCACGGGCAACGCCACGGGACGCATCAAGGACGGTCAGCGCATCCGCGTGGACGGCAGCCGCGGCATCGTCACCGTGCTCGACTAGCTCCCACATGAGACGAGTGCTCGTCCGGATGCCTGGCATCGGGATGCGTGTCGGTGCGACAGGTTCGTCGTTCACGTATGTCCGGGCCGAGCGCCCGGCCAAAGCGTCGCGGAAGATCGCCCATGGGTTCCACTGACATCATCGGCTGGTTTGCCGACATCGGTCTCGACGATCGGCTGCAGGTCGGCGGCAAGGGAGGCAGTCTCGGCGAACTCGAGCGCGCCGGCATTGCCGTGCCGCCAGGGTTCGTGGTCAAGACCGGCGCCTTCGAGCGGTTCGTGACGGCCCTCGAGCGCGCGGCGCCGCTGCGCGCGCGCATCGAGGCCCTCGAAGCGGACGATCTGGCAGGCGTGGAGGCGTGTTGCAAGGAGATCCGCGCGCGTGTCGAAGCCGCCGAGCTGCCGCGTGAGGTGCTCGAGGAGATCGCCGCGGCGCACGCCGCGCTCTGCCGCAGGCAGACGCCCGTGGCGGTGCGCTCGTCGGCCACCACCGAGGATGCGAGCGATGCCAGCTTCGCCGGCCTGCAGGCCACTTATTTGTGGCTGACCGATCTGACCCAGACCCTCGCACGGGTGCGCAGTTGCTGGGCGAGCCTGTATTCGGTCGAATCCGTCTGCTACCGCCGCCGCCGTGGCATGCCGGAGGAGGGCGTGGCGATGGCCGTGGTCGTGCAGACCATGGTGCATGCGCGTACCGCCGGTGTGATGTTCACGCGCAGCCCCGTCACGGGGGATCGCTCGGTGATCAGCATCGAAGGTGCGTGGGGATTGGGCTCGGCGGTGGTCGGCGGCGAGGTCACGCCGGATCGCTGGGTGCTCGGCAAGATCACCGGTGAGATCTCGGTGCGCGAGATCTCCGACAAGCACATCCAGCACGTGCCGCTTCCCGAAGGCGGCGTGGCGACCGTCGAGGTGGCCGAGGAGCATCGGCGCGCACCCTGCCTGAGCGACGAGGAACTGCAGGCGTTGCGTGACATCGGTCGCCGAGTCGAGCGTCACTATGGCTGCCCGCAGGACATCGAGTGGGCCGTCGAGCACGGTACCTCCCGCATCCTGCTGCTGCAAAGCCGTCCCGAAACGGTGTGGTCGGCCAAGGAAGGTGTCCCGGTGGCCAAGCCCGCCGCCGATCCCCTAGCCCACGTGATGACGATTTTCGGAGGACGAAGGTGAGTTTGACGGCCGCGGACGTGGAAAAAATCATGCGCCTCGTCGAGGAATCGAGCTTCGATGAGCTCACCCTGGAGCTGGATGGCCTCAAGCTCTGCTTGCGGCGCGGCACCGCACCCGCGCAAGCCACGGCGGCTCCCGCGCCGGCCGCGGAGCCCGCGAGCGCCGAGGCTTCATTGCACACCCCACCCGCCGCGCAGGCCGGATCGCCGGCCGGCGCCGCGGCGGCCACGGAGGAGGGCGTCTGCGAGGTGCCCTCGCCGCTGCTCGGTACCTTCTATCGCGCCCCGAAGCCCGGAGCGCCGCCATTCGTCGAGGTCGGCGCCCTGGTCGAGGAAGATACGGTGGTGGGCATCATCGAGGTGATGAAGTTGATGAACACGGTTCGCGCGGGGGTTCGTGGCACCGTCACCGAAATCCTCGCCGCCGATGGCGCGCTGGTGGAGTACGGACAGACGCTGCTGCGTGTGCGCAAGTCGCAATAGCCGTGGCCATTCGTCGCATCCTCATCGCCAACCGCGGAGAGATTGCCGTGCGCATCGTGCGCACCTGCCGTGCGCTCGGCATCGAGACCGTGCTGGCCGCCTCCGCCCCCGACCGCGACAGCCTGCCGGCGCGGCTGGCCGATCGCACGGTCTGCATCGGCCCGGGTCGTCCCGGTGAGAGCTATCTCAAGGCCGAGGCCATCGTCCACGCCGCGCTCGCCACGGGCGCCGATGCCATTCATCCGGGCTATGGATTCCTGTCGGAGCGACCGGCGCTGGCGGCTTTGTGCGAGGCGCACGGCATCGCGTTCATCGGCCCGACCGCGGCGCAGATCGAGTCCGTGGGCGACAAGGTGCGCGCGCGCGCCGTGGCCGAAGCTGCCGGCGTGCCGGTGGTTCCGGGCGGCCAGGTCGACTCGGTCGAGGCAGCCCTGGCGCTCGGCCGCGAGCTGGGGACGCCGCTGCTCGTGAAAGCGGTGGGCGGTGGCGGCGGGCGCGGCATGAAGTGTGTGACGCGGCTCGAGGATCTCGCCGCCGCGGTGGCGCTCGCATCCGCGGAAGCCGAAGCGGCGTTCGGCGATCCGCGGGTGTATCTCGAACGGTTCGTGGTCAGCGGACGGCACGTGGAAGTGCAGATTCTCGGCGACGGCCGTGGCCAAGTCGTTCACCTGGGCGAGCGCGATTGCTCGGTGCAGCGTCGCTACCAGAAGCTCATCGAAGAGACGCCGGCGCCGGGGCTGTCGGCGCCGCTGCGCCGCACCCTGCACGAGGCGGCCGTGCGGTTCGGCGAACGCCTGGCGTACCGCGGCGCGGGCACGGTCGAGTTCCTGGTCGATGTGCAGCGCGAGGCCTGCTACTTCCTCGAGATGAACGCCCGGTTGCAGGTCGAGCATCCGGTCACCGAAGCGGTGACCGGGGTGGACCTCGTGGCCGAGCAGATCGCCATTGCCGAGGGGGCGGGTCTGAGGTTCGAGCAGTCGGCCATCGAGCACCGCGGCTGCGCACTCGAATGCCGTGTCAACGCCGAGGACCCGGGCGCCGATTTCCACCCCTGTCCCGGGCTCGTGCGCGAGGCCGTCTGGCCCGAGGGTGAGGGCGTGCGCGTCGACACCCACATCGTTTCGGGCTCGCACATTCCCCCGTACTACGACTCCCTGATGGCCAAGATCATCGTGCACGGTCCGGACCGCGCCACGGCGCTGACCAGGCTGGCTGCCGCGCTCGCCGCGACGCGCATCGTCGGCGTGGCGACCAACCTGCCGTTTCACCAGGCCGTGCTTGCGCATCCGCAGTTCCGTGCGGGCGCGGTCGATACCGGCTTCGTCGCGCGCCTGCTCGAGCGCCGCGCGGCCGCCGAGGAGATTGCGCATCATGGCTGAAGTCGAGATCGTCGAAACCTCGTTGCGCGATGGCAATCAGTGCCTGTGGGCTGCACTGGGGGTGGACACGGCCAAGACCCTGACCATCGCGCCGGTAATGGATCGGGTGGGCTTCAAGGCCATCGACTTCACCACCTCGACCCACATGGGGGTGGCCGTGCGCTACAAGCGCGAGGATCCCTGGGAGCGCATCCGGCTCATGGCCGAGGCGACGCCGAACACTCCGTTGCAGTTCATGTCCACGGGCTTTCGATTCATCGCCTGGGAAACGGCCAGCCCGGAGTTCATGGCGCTGGCGTTCCGCGTGCTGGCGCGTAACGGCATCCGCCGGTTCTGTCTCGCGGACCCCATGAACGACGCCGACTCGAACATCGCGTGCGCACGCATGGTCAAGCAGGGCGGCGGCGAGTACGTGATCGCCGCGCTGGTCTACACCTTGAGTCCCATCCATGACGATGCGCACTACGTCGAGCGCGCCCGCAAGCTCGCCGCCTGCCCCGACATCGACGCGCTGTACATCAAGGATCCGGGTGGCCTGCTCACGCCCAAGCGGGCTCGCGCCTTGATCCCCGCGATCAAGGCCGCGATGGGCGACAAGCCGCTCGAGCTGCATGCGCATTGCACGATCTCGCTGGCCGAGCTGACCTACATGGATGCGCCGGAGTACGGTGTGAGTGCGCTGCAATGCGCCTCGGGCGCTGCCGCGGACGGCACTTCCAATCCGCCTGCCGAGCGCGTGGTGGCCAACTTACGCGCCTTGGGCCACGAGGTGCGCGTCGACGACGAGGCGCTGGCGGAGGTTGGGCGGTACTTCACACGGCTTGCCGCGGCGGAAGGGCTGGCCGTCGGAACACCGCAGCCCTTCGACGCGCGCTACCTGCGACATCAACTCCCCGGGGGCATGGTCGGCACCATGCGCCGTCATCTGGCGGAAAGCCGGGTCGCGCATCTGGAGAGCGCGGTCATCGAGGAGCTCGGCCGGGTGCGCGAGGAGCTCGGCTGGCCCATCGTCATGACGCCCTTCTCGCAGATCATGCTCACCCAGGCGGTCATGAACGTCACCCATCGCGAGCGCTACAGCGTGATCCCTGACGAGCTGATCCGGTATGCGCTCGGGCGCTTCGGCAAGCCCACTGTCCCGATCGACCCGCAGGTGATGGAGCGCATCGAAGCGTCGCCGCGCACGCGCGAGTTGCGCGCCGAGCCCGGCATGGCGCCGCTCGAAGAGCTGCGGCGGCGCTTCGGGGCGCGGATCCCGGACGAGGAGTTTCTGCTGCGCGCGACCATGCCGGCGGGGCAGGTCGACGCGATGCGGGCCGCCGGCCCGGCGGCGCGCCGCTACGACCCGGTGATGGCGCCGGTCGTGGATCTGGTCCGCAGGCTCACGGCG
>QGUO01000452.1 GCA_003242495.1 Pseudomonadota bacterium
GTTCACCGCAACGTCTGCCTGGTACGCGGCCGGGAAGGCGCCCGCGTAGCGCTCGGCGAGCGCACGTCCCTCCATCTCGCCGTGCGTTGCGATCAGGGCTTCGCGCAGCCGGTCCTCCCAGGTGCGTACCGCGTCGGCGATGCGCTCCTCGAGCGCTTCGACGTCGACGCGCCTGCCGCCGTCGGACGGCAGGCGAATGATCATGTGCACGCGGGCGAGAGCCGACTCCGACAGCTGCACCTGCGACTCGATGGCCGTGGCGTGCAGCGTTGCACGGATGACCTCCTCGATCTTCTCGCGCACGCGTGTGCTGTAGCGGTCGCGCGGCACGTAGATCAGCGCCGAGTAGAAACGCCCGAAGGGGTCGCGGCGCGCGAACACGCGCACCCGTTGGCGCTCGTAGAGGTTCACCACCCCGCGCACGATGCGGGTCAGCTCTGCCACCCGCGCCTGGAACAGCTCGTCGCGCGGATACGTCTCGAGCACGTGCAGGACCGCCTTGCCGTCGTGGCTGTCCGGCGGCAGGCCGAAGTGATCGATGACGCGCTGAATCTTGTGGCGCAGCAGTGGGATGTGCAGCGGACTGTGGCTGTACGCCGCCGACGTGAACAGGCCCAGGAAACGCTTCTCGCCGGTCACGTTGCCGGCGCGGTCGAGCACCTTGATGCCGATGTAATCGAGGTAGGTGGCGCGGTGCACCGTGGCGATCGAATTCGCCTTGGTGATGATGAGCCGTTCCGGGTCGCGCGCGCGTTCGCGCAGCTCCCCGCGCAGGCGCGTCGGCTCGAGATGACGGTTGGGCCGGGCGCGCAGAATCCCCAGCCCGGTGTCGGGCAGCGCCTCGAGCACATCCTCGCTGCGGCCGCGCCGCAGCCGGTATTCGCGGTAGCCGAGGAAGGTGAAATGGTTGTCCACCATCCAATCGAGCAACGCCTTGATCTCGCGCGCATCGCCGGCATGTGCACCGTCGGCGTCGCGCTCGATCTCGGCGCCGATGGCAGTGGCCTGGGCGCACATCGCCTGCCAGTCGGTCACTGCGAGACGCACATCCTCGAGCGTCTCGGCGATGCGATCGTGCAAGGCCTGAAGCTTGTGCTCATCGACGATGCGATCGATACGAATCTGTTGCCATGATTCGCGGAACAACGGCGGCTGCGCCGCGGATTCCTCCACCACGTCGAGCAGACGGCCCGCGCGGTCGCGCCGCACTGCGAGCACCGGATGCACCATGAGATCGATGATGCAGCCCGCCTGGTTGAGGACCATGGCCAGCGAATCGACCAGGAAGGGCATGTCCTCGACCACGACTTCGACGAAGGTGTGTGCCGCATCCTCGCTGGGGCTGTAGAGGCGAATGGCCGGCTTCCCGCGGCGCCGCTGAGCGGCGAAGCGCAGGTGTCCGAGCGCCGCCGCGGCGAGCTCCTCGGGGGTGTATTGAGCAAGGTCCTCCTCGGCGACACCGTGGTAATACAGCTTGACGAAGGAGTCGGGGGCCACTGGGTCGCCACGGCGCTTGAGGCTGCGTGCGGCAGTGGCGATGCGTTCGATGAGTTTGCGACGGGCAGCGGGAATGGCGTGCATGATGTTGCTGAGAAGGGCCTCCGGCGTTATCTCGGTTGGGCGAGATCCTCGATCACGGCAGCGAGAAAGCGGCAGGCTTCCCCGCCGGTGATGCAGCGATGATCGAATGTCAGCGAGAGTGGTATGCGGGTGTGGATCTCCGGAGCGCTCGGTCCTGCGACCACGTCGCGCTGCAGGCGACCCGCGCCCAGGATGGCCACGGTCGGCGGCACCACCAGCGGCGTGGCGTAGCGCCCCGCCAGGGTGCCGAAGTTCGACAGCGTGAACGTGTAATCGCGCATGTCCTCGGGCGCCACGGTGCGATTGCGCGTGCGCGTCTTGAGCTCATCGAGCGACGCACGCAATTGCTCCGGGCTCTGTTCGCCCACGTTGCGCAGCACCGGCACGATCAGGCCATCAGGGGTATCCACCGCGATGGCGAGATCCACGTGCGGCATGAGCTTGCGCGCGGGGCCGGCCGGGTCGAACAGTGCGTTGAGCCCGGGCTCGGCGCGCACGCCGGCGACGATGGCGCGGATCAGGCGCACCGTGATGTCGGAGCGGCTCTCCCAGGCCTCGATGTCGGCGTCGTCGAAGATGGTGCACATCGCGATCTCATCGCGCGACAGCGACATGCTGTGCGCCATCGCCTTGCGCGTGCCGCGCAGCCGATCGGCATCGGTGAGGCCGGGGACGGCGGGTGCGGCGGTGCGCGCGCGCGTCGCGCCGAGGTTGGCGCGCTCGAGCACGTCATCCACCGTGATCAGGCCGCGCCGGCCGCTCGCGCGACAGGCGCCGAGGTCCACGCCGAGGCGTTTGGCAAGCATGCGCACGGCGGGCGCCGCGCGCACGCGGTCCGGGCCCCGGCTGCGCCGCGTGTGGCCGGTGACGGCGCGCTCGACGAACTCTTCGTCGCTCGAAGCCATGTGGCCCACCACCATTCCCTGGCCGGATGCGCCGGGCGCGGACGATTCGCTCGCTCGCGGCGCGACGTCGCCTCCTGTGACCTCGAAATCCACCAGCGGCTTACCGGTCTCGACGACGTCGCCGGGCTTGGCGTGCAGGCGGACGATCTTGCCCGAGTAGGGGCTCGGCACCTCGACGACGGCCTTGGCGGTTTCGACGGAGAGCATGGGCTGATCGACTTCGACCAGGTCGCCTTCCTTCACCAGCCAGGCGACGATCTCGGCCTCGGCCAGACCTTCGCCGAGGTCCGGCAGATTGAATGTGATCACGGGCGGTCCTCCGCGTCGAACGTCGCCCGCACCGCATCGACGATGCGGGCGATGCTCGGGATGTAGTCGTTCTCGAGCCGATAGAGCGGCACCACCGTATCGAAGCCGGTCACGCGCTGAATGGGCGCGACCAGGTCGTAGAGACCGTGCTCGGCGACGATGGCGGCGATCTCCGCTCCGACGCCGCAGTTGCGCGCAGCCTCGTGCACGATGACCAGGCGTCCGGTCTTGGCGACGGAATCGAGAATGGTTTCGGAATCGATCGGGCTGACGGTGGCGAGGTCGATGACTTCGGCATCGATGCCCTGCGCGGCCAGCACGTCGGCCGCCTTGAGCACGTCGATGGTGATCGCCCCCCAGGTGACGATGGTGACATCCTCGCCCTCGCGCAGGATGTAACACACGTCGAGCGGCAACGCGACGCCATCATCGGCGACTTCCTG
>QGUO01000453.1 GCA_003242495.1 Pseudomonadota bacterium
CCAGATGAGCGCCACGCGACCCGCCTCGTCGGGGAACTGGCTGCCGAGCACCAGCGCGCCGAAGCCTAGGCCGGCCTGCAAGATGCCCAGTCCGAACTTGACCGGCGTCGAGGGCTCGCGGCCGATGGCCGCCAGCTTGATCCAGACCCAGGCGAACACGGGGCCGAGCAGAATGATGAACAGCGGATTGAGCGCACCGAGCTGCGTGGCGTTGAACTCGAAACCGAAGACGCTGCGATCCACCACGCGATCGGCGAACAGGGTCATGGACGCGGCCGATTGCTCGAACAACGCCCAGAACACGACGGTCGAGGCCGTGAGCACGATGAGCACCAGCATGCGGTGCCGCTCGACCGGCGTGCATTTCGTGGCGAGAAACCACACCAGCCCGAGCAACACGGCGAAAGAGGTCGCGAGCAGACCGTCGTGCACCAGCCGGCTGAACTGCACGAACTGCCACACGAGCACGAGCCCGGCGATCGCCAGCAGGTAGATGGCGGCTTCGCGCGGCAGGACACCCAGCACTTTCTCGCGCAAGACTTCCGGGCGCGGCGGTTCGGCCGCGCCGTGCAGATAGCGCTGCCCCCACATGAAGGTCATCAGACCCAACAGCATGCCGATGCCGGCCGCGCCGAAGCCGTACTTCCAGCCATAGGTGATGCCCAGCCAGCCGCACAGCAAGGTGGCCGTCAGCGAGCCGGTGTTGATGCCCATGTAGAAGATGGTGAAGCCCGCATCGCGCCGCGGATCGTTCTCGGCATACAGCCGACCGACGATGGTGGAGATGTTGGGCTTGAGGAAGCCGACGCCCATGATGATCAGGGCCAGCGAGAAATAGAACACCTGCAGCGCGGCCGAGTCTTGCACGATGTTGCCGTCCGCCGCGACATAGGCCGCATCACCCTCGAAGGCGAGGCCGAGATGCCCGAGCACCAGGAGCGAGCCGCCGAACAACACCGCCTTGCGCATGCCCAGGTAACGGTCGGCGATCAGTCCGCCGATGACCGGCATCGCATACACCAGGCCGGCATAGGCACCGAGCACATCGAGACCCGCGCCGTCGGAGAACAAGTGATACTTCGTCAGATACAGCAGCAGGAGGTACTTCATCCCGTAGAAGGAGAACCGCTCCCACAGCTCCGTGAAGAAGCACACGTACAAGCCTTTGGGATGACCGAACAGCTCATCGGAGCGGTCGATCGGGATGGCAACGGTCGTAGTGCTGTTCATGACACCGGCCAAACGAATGTGGCGGGAGTGTTACCGATGAATGCTGCAGAGAGCAAGCAAAACGCCGGCTCTCGGAGGAGGCCGTGGTTCGGTTGTATACAGAGCGGCGCGTACCTGGCGTTGCGTCAGGTTCCTCCCTAATGTGCCCTGCCACGCGCCTCACCCCGCGGCGTGACGAATGGGGCGCCTCAGCTCGTGGCGGGCTTGTCTTCCTTCTGCTCCTTGCGCTCGCGCATCAACACCTTGGCCAGCACGATGCCGAACTCGTACAGCAGATACATCGGCACGGCGAGCAGCGTCTGCGACAGGACGTCGGGCGGCGTGAGCAGCATGCCGATGACAAAGCATCCGAGCAGCACGTACGAGCGGCTCTTGCCCAGTGACTCGATCTCGACGATTCCCGTGGCGACCAGCAGCACCGTGGCCACCGGCACTTCGAATGCCAGGCCGAACGACAGGAACAGGGCCAGCACGAAATCGAGGTAGGCGCCGATATCGGTCATCATCGCCACGCCTTCGGGCGCGACCGAGGCAAAGAAGCCGAACATGATCGGGAACACCACGAAGTAGGCGAAGGCCACGCCGACGTAGAACAACACGATGCTGGAGATGAGCAGCGGCACCGCGAAGCGCTTCTCGTGACGGTACAGTCCGGGCGCCACGAATGCCCACACCTGGTACAGCACCCAGGGCATGGCGATGAACAGCGCCACGAAGAAGGACAGCTTGAACGGCGTGAGGAATGGGCTGGCCGGGGCGGTGGCGATCATCGAGGCGCCCTCGGGCAATTTCTCGATGAGCGGCTGCGCCACCAGCGTGAAAATGGTGCGCGCGAAAAACGCGAGCGGCAGGAACACCAGCAGCACGCCGCCGAACGCCTTGATGATGCGTTCGCGGAGCTCTACCAGGTGCGATATCAGGCTGCCCTCGGCAAGCGTTTCGCTGGCGGGATCTTCGGACATCCTGGGCTAGTCTCTATGAAACACCCGGCCCCGGCGTATCCGGGGCATTCGGTGAAGCTTGATCGATTCGCATCTCGTCGTCGCGACCGGCGAGCGGCGCCGGGGGTTGCGGTGCTCGGATCACCGACGCGATGCGTCCGCGGGCAATCCGGGTCAGGGCGCCTGCGCCTTCTGCCCGGTCGTCTGGGCGGCCGCGGGCTCGGGATTGTACACGGGCGTGTCCCCGTCGGATGGCGCGTGGTCGGATGGCGCATGCGCCCCCGCGCCCGAGCCGACCGGATCACCGCCCGACAACGCCGTCGCCTCCGGCGACACGTCCGACGAGCCCGTGGGGGCGTGCGAAGCCGACGCGTCCGGAGCCGGCCCGGCGGGGGCCGACACATCGGGCGCCGGTGACGGCGGCGGGGCCGGCTGCGGCTGGGCGCGCTGCTCGGCCTGCCAGCGCTGCTGGCGCTCCTGCAGGTCGATTTCCTGGTCGAGCTGGGTGCGCAATTGCCTTGCCATCACCCGCGCGCGCCCGACCCAGCGACCCACCTGATTGGCGACCTTGGGCAGCCGCTCCGGGCCGAGAATGATCAGCGCCAGGCCGCCGACCAGCACCAGCTCCCAGAAACCCACGTCGAACATGAGCTGTGCCGCTTATTTGGCGGCGGCCTGCTCGCCCGACTTCGCTTTCTCGGTCGTGCCGAAGTCGGCATCCTCGCCTTCGCCGTCGTGCCTGATCTGCTTGGGCGACTCCTCTTCGCGCTCGGCCTCGTTGACGGCCTTCTTGAAGCCTCGCACCGCACCGCCCAGATCGGCGCCCAGGGTGCGCAGCTTCTTGGTGCCGAAGATCAACACGGCGATCAGAAGAACGATGAGCAACTGCCAGATACTGATTCCACCCAGACCCATTTGAGAACTCCGGGCCGCCCCTGGCGGCCGCAAGTTTTGAAGAGGGCGCGCAGATGATACGCCCGATCGCGCCACGGCCCGCGTCGAATCACGGCACTCATCGGCCGGCCGCTCATCGCCGGGTCGCCCGCGCCAGTAGTATGCAAC
>QGUO01000454.1 GCA_003242495.1 Pseudomonadota bacterium
TCGCTACTTCATGACCATCCCCGAGGCTTCGCAGCTGGTGTTGCAAGCCGGGTCCATGGCCAAGGGCGGGGACGTGTTCGTGCTCGACATGGGCAAGCCGGTGAAGATCGAGGATCTCGCCCGGCGTATGATCCACCTCATGGGCTTGACGGTGAAGGACGAGCGCAATCCCGATGGGGACATCGAGATCGTCTACACCGGCCTGCGTCCGGCCGAGAAGCTGTACGAGGAGTTGCTCATCGGCACCAATGTCACGGGCACGGAGCACCCCATGATCATGCGGGCCATCGAGCCGCATCTGCCCTGGTCGCAGCTCAAGGGCGTCCTCGAGGAATTGCTGCTCGCGCTCGATGCCTTCGACTGCGCCAAGGCCCACAATCTCTTGATGCGAACCGTGACCGGCTACCGGCCGGAGAGCGGCCTCCAGGACCTGGTGTGGCTGCGTGGCAAGCAGGCGCTGGCGTTCCGCGGCAATGTGGCGCACCTCGAGACCCATCGGATGCGCCAGTCCAACTTGCTCAACTGATGGCAGCCCCGCTCGCCTTGCGCGGAGCGGCATGAAAAGTTGCACCGCTTGCGGCGCGTTCAGCGCCTCACGCAGGCCGGCCGGCACTCGGGCAGCGCACGCGTCAATCATGCCGCCCGATGTCGTCTACTGGCGACGGGCCCGCGCGGTCTGCACGGTCGATCTGCACCCTGGCAGCGACAGGTAGGCTTCGCGCCGACGGTACTTTCCGCTGCCAATCTTGCAGGCAGTTCCCTATACTTTCCGGGCGTGCTTCTGCGACAAAGCGAAGATCCGTGACAGGGAGGCACAAGCAGGGTGTCGCGGAGGTCATCCCGAGCACGCACGAAGAACAAGGGGAAAAGAATGACTCGAAGGATTCCGGGGTGGCTCGAGGCACTGGCACGCCAACTGGAGTGTCTTTCCCGGGCCTCGAAAAGAGCCGTCGCCGTCGCTGCCGACGCGCTGGCTCTGCCGCTGCTGCTCGCAACGGCCCTGGTACTGAAGTACGACAGCCTGATCCCCGTGGCGGAGGCGCCCCCGGGACTCTACGTCGCGGCCTCCCTCATCGGGGTGGCCGTGCTTGCGGCGTTCGGCGCGTATCGGGAAGTCTTTCGCTACATCTCGCTGAAGGGGCTGGTCGGCGGCTGGTTCGGCGTCCCGGTGGCCACGCTGTCTCTGGCGATCGTCGATGTGCTCCTGTTCGGCGTCTCGATGTCCCTCTCCGTCTACGCCTCCTATGGCGTGCTGGTGCTGCTGTATCTCTCCGGCAGCCGCGTGATCCTGCGCAGCCTGCTGCATTTCCGGGGCGGCAGGAAGGAGCCGGTGGCCATCTACGGCGCGGGCAGCGCCGGCGCGCAGCTGGTGGCCGCGCTGCGCGATGACGGTCGCTACCGGCCGGTGGCCTTCCTGGATGACGATCCCGACCTGCATTCCAAGGTGGTCGCCGGTATCAAGGTCTATCCGCCGCGGCGCCTGCGGCGCCTGATCGACCAGTACGACGTTTCCTCGGTCCTGCTGGCACTGCCCTCCCAGAGCCGCCGCCAACGCCAGGCGGTGCTCAAGTCGCTGGAGCGATACTCGGTGCATGTCAAGACGGTGCCCGATATCGGCGACATCGTCGCCGGCTACGCCACCGTGGCGGACGTGCGCGACGTGGACGCCTGCGACCTGCTGGGGAGGGACCCGGTGGCCCCCAACGAGAAGCTGCTCGATGCCTGCATCCGGGGCAAGGCGGTGATGGTGACGGGCGCCGGCGGCTCGATCGGCTCGGAGCTGTGTCGCCAGATTTTGCGCCTGCGCCCGACCCGGCTCGTGCTGCTCGAGGTCTCCGAGCACGCGCTCTACCAGATCAATCGCGAGCTGCGCTCCATGGCGGCGACCGAGAAGCTCGACGTCGAGATCGCGGCGCTGCTCGGCAACGTCCATCACCGCAGCCGCGTCGAAGAGATCCTGCACAAGTACGGGGTGCAGACCGTCTACCACGCGGCTGCCTACAAGCACGTGCCCATCGTCGAACAGAACATCGTCGAGGGCATCCACAACAACATCATCGGCACCTGGTACCTGGCGGAGGCCGCCATCCAGTGCGGCGTGGAGACCTTCGTGCTGATCTCCACGGACAAGGCCGTCAACCCGGCGAACATCATGGGCGCCACGAAGCGCTTCGCCGAGCTGACCCTGCAGGCGCTGCAGGAGCGTTCGGCCGGGACCGTGTTCTGCATGGTGCGGTTCGGCAATGTCCTCGAGTCGTCCGGGTCGGTGGTGCCCCTGTTTCGCGAGCAGATCAAGCGCGGCGGGCCGGTGACGGTGACGCACAAGGACGTCATCCGCTACTTCATGACCATTCCCGAAGCCGCCCAGCTCGTGCTCCAGGCTGGCGCCATGGCGCAGGGCGGGGATGTTTTCGTCCTCGACATGAGCGAGCCCGTGCGCATCGAAGACCTCGCGCGCCGCATGATCAACCTGATGGGGCTGACGGTGCGCGACGCGAACAACCCGGATGGCGACATCGAGATCGTCTACACCGGCCTGCGGCCGGCGGAGAAGCTCTTCGAGGAGCTGTTGATCGGCAATAACGTCACGGGCACGGACCACCCCATGATCATGCGGGCCCTGGAACACCACGTCCCCTGGGCGCAGCTCAGGTCGGTGCTCGACGAGCTGCTGAAGGCGCTCGAGACCTTCGACTGCGTGAAGGCCCGCGACCTGCTGATGCAGACGGTGTCGGAGTACGAGCCGAACGGTGAAATCCACGATTTGGTGTGGATGCGCGGGCAGCGCCTCGGGATGGCATCCCAGGCCGCGGCGGCCTCGGGGGCCACCAAGGTCGCCGATCTGCAGTCGCACCGGTTGCGCCTTTCGCGACAGCACACGCTGAATTGAGGGGAGGCGGGTCGCGCCGCCTCCTCATCATCCCCGGTCCGCAAGGAGTAGCAGGGCCACACCGGCGCGTCGATTCGCCTGGGCGGAGGCCGTGGCGGCCTGTCCCCCATCGGCTTTGTGTAAACTTGCCGGATGTCATCCGGATTCAACTAGAACGCGCCCCCTGATGTTTGGACCATTATCCGCCGGCAGGCTGACCCGGCTGGCCGTCCTGGCTTTGTGCCTCGTCGTTGCCGCGTTCGCTGCGCTCCCGGCGTGGGCGCAAGTACCGACGGCCGAGCAGATCGAGGCCTTCCAGAACCTGCCGCCTGCGCAACAGCAGGCCATCCTCGAGGCCATGGG
>QGUO01000455.1 GCA_003242495.1 Pseudomonadota bacterium
CGGCGGCATCTCCGTGACAGACCATGCAGTACCGATGGTAGAGCGCCTTACCCTCCTCGACGGTACGCGCGTCGGCGGTGTCGGCCGGCGGCGCGAGCGTGCGTGAAGGCGGCGGCGGTGCATCGGGCAACATGGCGGTCCCGTCCAGTGAGAACACGAGGACACGCGGGTGGTTGCGTGGCGTGTGGTTCACCAGTGCCAGCTCGCCGCCGGCCAGCGCGAATGCACCGCCCCAGCCGACCAGCAGCGCCACGTATTGGCGGCCGTCCACCTCATAGGTGATCGGCGGCGCCACGACGCCCGCCTGGGTCGGGGCAGACCACAGCCGGGTGCCATCGTCGGCCCGGTACGCCACCAGCTCCCCGGTAGCAGTCCCCTGGAAGACCAGATTGCCGGCGGTCGCCAGCACGCCGCCGAGCCATGGCTGTTCGTGCTGCACGCGCCAGACTTCCCGCTGGGCGACGGGGTCCCACGCGGCCAGGTGGCCACGCAGGCTCGCCTTGACCTGTCGCTTGATTTCGTCGTCCTGCGGCAGGCTGGCCGCGTCGAAATCGATGCCGGCGTTGAAACCCAGGTCCGATGCCGTGAACTGCGCGTCGTGGACGAACGGAAAGGCCGACTCGCTCGCCGGGATGTACACCAGCCCGGTGCGTGGATTGAACGCCATGGCCTGCCAGGTGTGGGCACCTTGTGGCCCCGGAGCGGCTTCGAAGGGCTCGCCAGTCTCGTCGAAACGCGCACGTGGATGCTCGATGGGGCGGCCCGTTGTGAGATCCACGCCGCTTGCCCAGGTGGTCGGCACGAAGTTCTGTGCGGAGATGAGCTCGCCGGTGGCACGATCGAGCACATAGAAGAAACCGTTCTTGGACGCCTGCATCAGCACCTTGCGCTCGCGTCCGTCGATGGTGAGATCGGCCAGCATCAACTGCTGCGTGGCATCATAATCCCAGACGTCCCCCGGGGTGGTCTGGTAATGCCAGACGTACTCGCCGGTATCCGGGCGCAGCGCCAGAATGGACGCGATGAAAAGGTTGTCGCCGCCGTCGGGACTGCGCAGCTTGCGACTCCAGGGCGTGCCGTTCCCGGTGCCGAAGTAGATCAGGTCGAGCTCCGGATCGTAGGAGATGCCGTCCCATACCGTGCCGCCGCCTCCCAGCTGCCACCATGCGCCACTCCAGGTCTCGGCGGCCATGGCCATGGCCTCGTTCTCGAAGCCGTCCGCCGGGTTGCCGGGCACGGTGTAAAAGCGCCAGACGCGTTCGCCCGTGCGGGCGTCGTATGCGGAAATGAAGCCCCGCACGTCGTACTCCGCGCCCGAGGAGCCGATGATGACCTTGTCCTTGACGATTCGGGGTGCGCCGGTGATCGAGTAGCGACCTGCACGGTCGATGGTCTGCACCTCCCACACGGGCTGTCCGGTGCCGGCGTCGAGGGCAATGAGCCGTCCGTCGAGCGTGCCGAAGTACAGCTTGCCTTCCCAGGCCGCGAGGCCGCGATTGACCACGTCGCAACACACGTCGATGGCCACCGAGCCCGGCGGGCGCGGATCGAAGCGCCACAGCTCCTTGCCGGTGACCGCATCGAGGGCGAACACCTTGCTCCAGGCGCTGGTCAGGTACATCACGCCATCGATCACCAGTGGCGTGCCCTCCTGTCCCCGGTGGGCCGTGTCGAGATCGTAATACCAGGCAAGCTGCAAGTCCCCCACGTTCTGGTCGTCTATGAGGGCCAGCGGGCTGAAGCGCTGCTCGTCGTAGGTGCGACCGTAGGTGAGCCAATTCGCCCTGTCGGCATCGGCAGCGAGCAGCCGCTCGGTGCTGACCGCGGCGGCGCCGGTTGCGCCATGCACGTGCCCTTCCGGCGCGGAGCCTTCCGGCGCGCGGCTGCACGCGGCGCACGCCAGCATTGCGAGCAGGACGGCGAACCGTTCGAACGACATGGCCAATCCCCCTTTCGTCGTGCGCTGCACTTGATGATGGCGTGATGGCAGCGGGCGCTCATCCAATGCGGCATGATGCCTTCGGGTCGCAAGACCGTAAAGAAGCAGACACGCTCAGACGAAAACCTGCATGTCGAAGCCTGTCGTCGATGCAGCGCGATCCATGCAGACATGCGTGCGACTGCACTCTGGGTGTATTCGCCGTGCACTCCAGGATGAGACGCCCTGCAGCGATACGTTCACCCGGCGTTCTCGATCGGGAGCGCGCTGACGATTGGCAAGTGGCAGGATTGGGATCTAGAGCACGCGGTCGCGGCGATCAACGTGCTTCAATCGAGCAGGGCCCAGCGCGCGCCGCCAGACCCCATTCGAACCGTTACTTCGAGCAATCACACCAGAGATTCACCATGCCTTGGATCGAGCTAGCAAGCGGCTGCGACAAGCGGTTCTATGTCGAACAAAGCGGAGAGGGTGGCTACGGCGCCATTTGTTGCAGTGACGAGGTCGCATCGAGAGAGTTCAAGGCGTACGTCGACCTCAAGAATATTGGCGTCACCTTGTTGCCGACCATTCTTCCGTGGACGGATCCGGCGGGCATATTGGTCGATGGGCAGACCCTCATGCCCAAGTACCAGATCCAGCGCCTGAAGATCGAGAGGACGTTCAAGCCGCAGATGTGCGCATTCGAGGTTCCGCCCAAGACGAGGAAGCTGCTGGCCGGGGGAAATCGTGAATTGCTCCTTGCCGGACTCCAGGAGATCGACGCGAACCTCGCGCGCATCTGCGGGATCGTGGGCGAACTGACCCTGGCCGTAAACAAGGATGACGGGCGGCTGTACATGCTGGATTTCAGTCCTGGCGCTGACGGGAGTCGAGCGTTGGGTCAGATACAAACGATCAGGACAGGACTCCAGAACTTGCAGGCCGCACTCAACTGATCGGCGACGAGTTCCGCCTTACCAGCGGTCGAGCTCTGGGCCGAGCAACCACTTGGGCTTCACCGCGCAGGGAGGCCTGGTCGACGTGACGCCGAGATGATTGGCCGACCAGGCGCGCGCCGCGAACCGCCGGCGAGGGCGGCGGGTGAAGCCGTGTCCCGCAGTCGTCGCCCTGCCGCTGCAGGCGAGTGCCCGGCGGTACGGGCGAGCGTGACGGACGCCGATCCGGGCTGCTGACTAGCGGCGCTGCCCTCGTCTATCGCGCGCCCGCCCCCCCGTCAGTAGGGCTGCTGCTGCGACTCGGGTGGCAACTCTTCCTGATACTCCTGGGGATCACCCGTCGAGCCGGCACCG
>QGUO01000456.1 GCA_003242495.1 Pseudomonadota bacterium
CGCGCCCCGGGTGTCTCCCCCCGTTCCCTGGGCGCCGGGCAGGTAGAGGGCGCGCGGCGCGCCCCGGCCCCTAAGGCCCGGCGGGGCGGCGCGATAGCCGACCCGGGCGCGCCCGCCCCCCCGGCCCGCCCGCCGCAGGGCGACCCAGCGGTCCCAGCGAAACACCGACTGGGTGAGGCGTATGGAGTAGGCCGTGGTCTCCACGCCGTCGGCCCGGGTGGTGAAGTTCACCGGGACCACGGCGCTGTTGGGGTCGAGCGGATCGACCTGTTGCATGAAGATCTGTGAGCGCTCGCTGTCGGAGCGCTCGATGCTGCCCGTGGCGACCAGCTGCGGCAGCCAGTTGGCGCGCGCCTGGGGTCTCGCTTCCAGGGTGGCGAGGCGGTTCGCCTCGGCCTCGCGGATCAGGGGATCGTTGCGCAGGGCCTGCTCATAGACTTCGACCAGATTGGCCGGCCAGGCGGCCACGGAGGTCAACAGGAGGGCCAGGCCGCCGGCCAGAATTTGCGCGTGCACTCTCATTCGCTGCTTTCCGTTCGCTCAGGGCCTCGGCCGGCCCGTAGGGTTAGGCTCTGGTTCGCTCGTGGTTGGCGTTGCCGAGTCGCGTTGGCGCAACCTTAGCATGCCGACCGTTCATTGGATCGCCCGACGGCGACAATCGCGCGTTCAGCACCGGTTTTCCGGAGACATCTCGCACATTGCGTCGGGGCCGCAAATCGCCGCACTGGTGTGACACGCCCGACGGAGGGCGTGACGCATGTCTTGGGACGTTCAGTAGGTGGGAATGGTTGCATCGAGGTCGCGCGACCAGGCGAGAATGCCGCCGGCGAGATTGATCGCGCGATAGCCCTGCTGCGCGAGGTAGCGGGCGACTTCGAGACTCCGGCGGCCCGAGCGGCACAGCACGACCACTTCCCGGTCGCGATCGATTTCCGCCAGGCGCTCCGCCACCTGACCCATCGGGATGTGCACCACCCCCGGCACGCTGGCGACCCCCAGCTCCCAGTCCTCGCGCACGTCAAGCAACGTCAAAGGCTCGCCACGGTCGCGCCGAGCGACGAATTCCGCGGGCGTGATTTCCGGAATGCTCATGGGCGGACCCTCGGAGTGGGCGGGAACGGGTGTCAGAACACGAATTTGGGCGGCGTGGGTGCGTTGACGAGCGGATCGATGACGGTTTCGAACAGCACTTCGCGCTGCCATTCGCGCTCGCCGATCCGAGTGACCTTCCAAGCTTCCATCACCGGCTCCTGGCCGACCACGACGAACAGGCGTCCGCCCGGCTTGAGCGCGCGCTGGAACCGGTCGTCGTAGACCGGCAACGAGCCCGTCACGGCGATCACATCGTAGCGCGCCTCCTCGGCCAGCTGCATGGCGTCCGCGACCTCGACGCCGGCATTGTTGATCGAGGCCGCATGCAGATTGCGGCGGGCCTGCTCGGCCAGCGCCGGGAAGAACTCCAGCGCGCGCACGCGTGCGGTGAGCCGCGCGAGGCAGGCGGTCAGGTAGCCGGTTCCCGCGCCGATTTCCAGGGCCATGTCGCCCGGTGTGGCGTCGAGCGCCTGCAGGATGCGTCCGTGGACGTTCGGCGGCAGCATGGTCTGGCCCTCCCCGATGGGCAGGAAGGCGTCGGCGAACGCCATGCCGGAGAGGTGGGAAGGCACGAACAGCTCCCGCTTGACCTCGCGCATGACACTGAGGATGCGCTCGTCGAACACCTCCCAGGCGTGAACCTGCTGCTCGACCATTTGTTCGCGTGCGTACTCGATGTTCATAGCTTCGTCAATATACGTCGATGCGCCTTGGCCTCGGGCGAAACGGGGGCCCCAGCGCCGGTCGGTGCGCGCGCCGGCGAGAGGCGCCGCCGGCGCGGCGCAAAGCCTACGGGCTTTGCCCGGTATCGACAAGGTTATCTGAACGGTCGGTCCCACGACGGCCAGGCGGTCGCGGCGCGTTGCACCCCGTGACCGAAGGTGACAATTATGGTCAATTTCCACAGCAGAATCTCCGCAAGTCGATATGCTGTGAATCCGAAGGGGTTTTTGGCGCCTGTGCCGCGACGCGCATGGCGCCGACCGGTCTCGCGGCGGTGGCCAGCAGTGCTGCCGGGGGATCGCCGGGCCGGCGTGCGTGGCATGTCCGGCGACGCACACGGGGAACGAACGACAAGACTGCCCATCCATGAGCGACCCTGCTGAATGCTAGGGAATTTGGTCATTTCTCTCGGGATTGCCGTGTTGGCGCTGACCGGCGTGCTGGTTTGGCGCGAGCGCCGTGCGCTCGCGCTGGTGCGCGCCGTCGAGCGGCTCGCGTCGATCGTCGACGACGGACGCTACGGCGAGCGGGTGCAGGTGGAGGGGCCGGCGGCAGCGCTCGCGGCCAGCGCCAATCGGGCGCTCGAGCAGATGGCCATCAAGGAATTGTTGATCGCCGAGCGCGAACGTTCCCTGACGGGGGTGCTTGCCGGATTGAACGAAGCGGTGGCTGTCCACCGCGAGACGATCGTGTTCGCCAATGAGCGCTTCGCGCTGCTCACCGGGCACGGCGCGCCCGGCGAGCTCGTCGGCCGCGCACTGGCCGAGCTGGTCCATCCCGACTACACCGAGCTGGTACGTGAGCACCTGAAGCGCGCCCTGGCCGCGGAGCCGGGGCTCGACAGGCTGGAGATCGAGCTGCATCCGGAAAGAGGCGAGACCGCGCGCGCCGAGCTGTCCGCCGTGCGCATCGAGTACCAGGGCGGCCCCGCATTGCTGCTCACGATGGTGGAGATGAGCCCGCGCTCGAGCGCCACGCAGCAGACGATGCGCAGCCGGCCGACGGCCTGGGAGACGCTCGACTCGCTCGGCGAAGGGGTCATCACCACCGAGATCAACGGGCGGATCGACTATATCAACCAGGCCGCCGAGCAACTCGTGGGCGTGCAGGCGATCGACGCGCTGGGCAAGTCCATCACCGAAATCATCACCCTGGTGGACGAGAGTGACCGCCGCTCGCTCGGCGATCCGGTGCGCCAGTGTCTGGCGACGAAGTCGAAAGTGACCGTGGGGCGCCGCGGCCTGATGATCTCCCGCGGCCGCGGCGACGAGCGCTCGGTGGAGCTCACCGTCACGCCTCTCAAGGGGCAGAAAGGCGACATCACCGGCACGGTCGCGCTGGTACGCGACGTCAGCGAATCGCGTGGCCTGGCGCGCCAGATGTCCTACCAGGCGAGCCACGACGCGCTCACC
>QGUO01000457.1 GCA_003242495.1 Pseudomonadota bacterium
GCCTACCTGCACTCGGCCACCATGGTGAAGGCCGGTGTGTTCCTGCTCGCGAGGCTCTGGCCGGTGCTGCACGGCACGGAACTGTGGTTCTGGCTGTTTTGCAGCGCCGGGGCCGCCACGCTGCTGCTCGGGGCGATCTCCGCGACCTTCCAGCGCGACATGAAGGGTGTACTGGCCTATTCGACGATCAGCCACCTGGGATTGATCACGCTGCTCATCGGCATGAACACCGAGCTCGCCCTGGTGGCTGCGGTGTTCCACATGATGAATCATGCCACCTTCAAGGCCTCGTTGTTCATGGCCACCGGCATCGTCGATCACGAGACCGGCACGCGCGACGTGCTGCGCCTGAGCGGCCTGCGACACGCCATGCCGATCACCGCCACCGTGGCCATCGTGGCGGCCGGCGCGATGGCCGGCGTGCCGCTGCTCAACGGCTTCCTGTCGAAAGAGATGTTCTTCGCCGAGTCCATCAGCGCCGGCGGGCAAAGCGGCCTGCGCTTCACGCTGCCGGCGATGGCGACGCTCGCCGGCGTGTTCAGCGTGGCCTATTCATTGCGGTTCATCCATCAGGTGTTCTTCGGGCCGCTGGCCACCGACCTGCCGCGCGCGCCGCACGAGCTGACGCGCGGGATGGTGGTGCCGAGCGCGCTGCTGGTGGGGGCCTGTCTGCTCGTCGGCATCATGCCGGCGCAGACGGTCGGGCCGCTGCTCGAAACGGCGATGCACGGCATTCTCGGCGCGGGCGTGCCGTCCTACGAGCTCAAGATCTGGCATGGGTTCACGGTGCCGCTCGCCATGAGCTTCACTGCCCTCGCCGGGGGCATCAGCCTGTACGTGTTCTTCAGGCCGCGCACCCTGCGGCCGACGCCATTGCTGTCGCACCTGAATGCCAAGCGCGCCTTCGATGTCGTCAATGTCGCGCTGGTGCGCGGCGCGGGCCGGGTGTCGCGGTTCCTGTTCTCGCGGCGCTTACAGGCGCAGCTCGTGCTGGTCGTGCTGGTTGCAATGGCCGTCGCTCTGCTGCCGTTCGCGGGCGGCGACTGGTCGGGGGGCGAACGGCCGCTGACGCCGCTCGATCCGTTGTTCGCCCTGCTGTGGGTCGCCGGCGCCGCCTGTGCCATCGGCGCCGCGTTCCAGGCGAAGTTCCACCGTCTGGCGGCGCTCATCATGACGGGCGGCGCCGGGCTGGTGACCTGCCTGACGTTCGCATGGTTCTCCGCACCCGACCTGGCGCTCACGCAGCTCGCGGTGGAAGTGGTCACGGTCGTGTTGATTCTGCTCGGGCTGCGCTGGCTGCCGCGACGCCTGGAGCTCGAGGAGTTCCGCCTGCAGACCCTGCGGGCGCGCGCGCGGCGCACGCGTGACCTGACGATCGCGCTCGGCGCAGGGGTCGGCCTCACGGCGCTGGTTTATGCGGTGATGACGCGTCCGGCCATGCCGGGGGTGGCCTCGTTCCTGGTCGCGAACTCGCTCGAGCAGGGCGGCGGGCGCAACGTGGTCAACGTGATCCTGGTGGATTTCCGCGGGTTCGATACGCTGGGTGAGATCACCGTGGTGGGCATCGTGGCGCTCACCGTCTATGCGCTGCTGCGGCGCTTCCGGCCGGCGCCGGAGAGCATTGCCGCGCCGCGCGCGCAGCGTGAGGACCTGGAGGCCGGCGAGCCCGTCACGACCCTCGACGATCCCTTGCCGCGCGGTTACCTGAAGATTCCGGCCGTGCTGGTCAGGCTGCTGTTGCCCATGGCCGGCATGGTGTCGCTGTTCTTCCTGCTGCGCGGCCACAATGCACCGGGCGGCGGCTTCGTGGGCGGCCTGGTGATGGCCACCGCGGTGATCGTGCAATACATGGTGGGCGGCACCATGTGGGTGGAGACGCGCTTGCGCATCCATCCGCTCGCCTGGATCGCGCTGGGACTGCTGGTCGCCGCCGCCGCGGGCATCACTGCCGCCCTGGTCGGCCTGCCGTTCCTTACGTCCGTGGAAGTGGACGTCCATCTGCCGCTGATCGGCGACCTGCACCTCTCGAGCGCGCTGCTGTTCGATCTCGGGGTCTACATGCTGGTCATCGGCGCGACCATTCTGATGTTGATCGCATTGGCGCATCAGTCCCTGCGCAGCCCGCGCAAGGCCGTCACGCCCGTGGATGGGGAGGAGAACGCCGAGCAAGTGGAGGCGGCGACCTGATGGAAATCGTGTATGCACTGGCGATCGGCGTGCTCGGCGGATCCGGCGTGTGGCTGCTGCTGCGGCCACGCACCTTCCAGGTGCTGCTCGGCCTGTCGATGCTGTCCTACGCGACCAACCTGTTCATCTTCGCGATGGGCCGGCTTGCCTTGTACAAGCCACCGATCATCAACGCCGAGGGCGCGACTGATCCGACGTTGTACGCCGATCCGCTGCCGCAGGCGCTGGTGCTCACGGCCATCGTCATCGCATTCGCCACGACGGCGCTGTTCCTGGTGGTTCTGCTTGCGTTGCGCGGATTGACGGGCACGGATCACGTCGATGGCCGGGAGCCCGAAGCGTGACGTACTGGTTACAGCATTTGCCGATTCTTCCCATCATCGTGCCGCTGATCGCCGGCGCGATCATCCTGCTGCTGCCGGAAGCCCGGCGCCGGGCGCGCGCAACGATCGCGGTGGTGTCCACGGTCATACAGCTCGCCGCGGCCCTGGGGCTGCTGTACCTCGCCAGCGATGCGGCCGCCGACGTGTGGGTACAGGGCATCGGCGTGTACGCCATCGGCAACTGGCAGGGGCCGTTCGGCATCGTGCTGGTCGTCGACCGGCTCGCCGCCGTCATGGTCACGCTCAGCAGCTGCGTCGCGCTGGCCGCCCTCGTTTATTCGTTCGCGAACTGGGACCGGCCCGGACAGGCCTACCACGCCTTGTTCCAGTTCCTGTTGATGGGCCTGCACGGGGCTTTCCTCACGGGTGACATCTTCAACCTGTTCGTGTTCTTCGAGGTGCTGCTGGCGGCATCGTACGGACTGGTGCTGCGCGGGGCCGCGGCGCGGCGGGTCAAGGCGGGCATGCACTACATCGTGGTGAACCTGGTGGCCTCGTTCCTGTTCCTGATCGGCGTGGCGCTGATGTACGGCGTGGCGGGGCCGGCCCCCTTTTCTTTTTAACCACCTGACCCGCCCGCCAAGAAAAGAGGGGTGGGTTTCTGGGGGTGCCGGCGCTTTCAAAAAAAAAAAAACGGAGGACTATGTAG
>QGUO01000458.1 GCA_003242495.1 Pseudomonadota bacterium
CTTCCGGATGCGCTGCGGCTGATTCCGGATGCCGCTGCCCAGGTGCTGCGCAGACCGACCGGCATCCTCGGGACCGTGCACTGCGCGCAGTGGTCATACCGCGACCGCCTGCTGCTGATCGGCGACGCGGCCCATGCCATGACCCCGTTTCATGGCCAGGGGATGAACTGCGCCTTCGAGGACTGTCACGAGCTGGACCGCCTGCTCGCCCAGGAGGGCTCGTGGGCCGATGCGTTCGCGCTCTTCGAGCGCGAGCGCCTGCCGAACGCGCGCGCCATCGCGCAGATCTCCCTGGAGAACTATCTGGAGATGCGCGACACCGTGCGCGATGCCCAGTTCCAGCTGCACAAGGCGCTGTCGCTCGAGCTGGAACGGCGCTTTCCCGGGCGCTTCGTCCCGCGCTACTCGATGGTGACCTTTCACCCCGAGATTTCATACGCGAGCGCACTCGAGCGCGGCCGGGTGCAGGCCGAGCTGCTGCGCGAGCTGACCCGCGACGCCGACTCGCTCGAGGAGGTCGACTTCGCGGCGGCGGAACGCCTGATCGAGGCGCGCCTGCCGCCGATCGGCTGAGCGGCGCGCGATCGACTGTATCCTGCCCGCCACGCGGGACTGTACATTTACCGGCGGGGCGCCGCGCGTTACAACGCCGACGTGCTCGTCATCGGGACCTCTTGCCGTGACCACGCTCGACTATCGCATCGTCAACGTCTTCACCTGCGACGGCGCGCGCCTGAGTGGCAATCCGCTGTGCGTGTTCGAGTCGGGCGAGGCGCTCGACGCGGCGACCATGCAGGCGCTGGCGCGCCAGTTCAATCTTTCGGAAACCACGTTCATTCTGTCCTCGCGCGTCGCCGACGCGCGCGTGCGCATCTTCACGCCGGACTACGAGATGCCGTTCGCCGGGCATCCCACACTGGGCACGGCCCACGTGTGCCGCGCGCTCGGGCTGGGCGGCGACGAGCTGCGCCTGGAAATGCAGGCCGGCATCATCCCCGTGCGCGCCAGCGGTGAACGCTGGACGTTGCAGGCCAACGCGCCGCGCTGGCGCGAGTTCGAGCAACCGCGCTCCGCGCTCGCCGCGATCCTGGGCCTGCGGGACGAGGACATCGGCGCGCGGCCCCTCTGGGTGGACACGGGCAGAGAGCAGCTCATCGTGCCCCTCGCCAGTGAAGCCGCCGTGCGTCGCGCGAGTCCCGATGCCGCGGCCTTCTCCAGGCTGGCGGGCGCCGCGGGTCGGAGCATGGCGTACGTGTTCGCGCCCACCGCGCCCGGACGTGCGCTCGCGCGTTTCTTCTTCACATCAGGCAACGCCATCATCGAGGATCCGGCCACCGGCTCGGCCACGGCCAATCTCGGCGGGTGGCTGATCGCCGTCGGTCAGGCGTTGCCGTGCGCCTTGGAAATCTCCCAGGGCGAGTATGCCGGCCGGCCCTCGACGCTGTTCCTGCAGGTCGACGGCGAGCAACGCATCTTCGTGAGCGGCGCCGTGGTGGAGCTCGGGCGCGGCCGACTCTCACTCTGACGGGAACCATCGCGCCCGCCCGGACATCTACCCTGCGCTATGGAGCGGAGGCGCTCCGTGCGCAAGCGGTATTCGGGCATGAAACAACGCGGATCTGCGGCGACCTCCGACGCCGGCACATACGACACGATGCCGCTAGCGGAGCTACTTTATCGCTACATGTGGCCCTTCTGGCTGCTACGCGACGCCTCGCGCGGGGATCGCTTCGTGCGCGCCGCCGCATACCGGCACAACCGGCGCATGCGCATTTACCTGCCCGGGTACCTGTTCCGCTGGACGCTCGCCTGCGGGCTCTCCCTGTGGCTGACGATGGGGCTCGAGTCGCTCTCGACACCTGCGCCCGGGCTACCGGACGTGTTCATGGTGCTGGCGGCCGCCGCCGGCATGCTGTTCACTGCCGGAGTCTGTGTGATCGTCGTGACGGCGTACCTCTACCTGTACTTGTGTCGTCACCCCACATGAGCGCTCCGCGCGAGTGCGGGCGCGAGCCGCGCATCCGTCGGCACCCGGCTGCGGTCAGGCTGACGGGATGAAGTCCTCGTCGTCCTGGTGCGCGCGTTCGAACTTCAGGAACCCGTAGTATCCACAGACGTTGCCGTACGGATAGCGCCGGCAAACGTTGGGGCGCGCCGCGTACACCGTGCAGCGCCGTTCGTCCTTGTCAAAGAAGCGGCAAATCGACTTGTAGATGTGATCCTTCTGATGGCGCAGGATCTGTTCGTCCGCATCCTTGGTCTTGTAACGATAGGTGAAGCGCTTCCGGGCCACGTCCTCAGGCAGGCCGAAGTGGCGCGCCAGGCGCCGGATGTCGTAATCGCTGACCGCGATACGGCCATGGCTGCAGCAATATCCTGGGCACTTGGAGCAATCGTAACGAGGCTTCATGGCTGGAACCCGACACTTCGATGACAGACAGCGTGACCTGGTCTGCGGAGCGCTGCGCGACCCGCTTCAGACGCGCTCGAGCTGCACGATACTGAAAGCATACTCGTTGCGCTCGTCGGCGGGATGATGCTCGACATGGACTTCGCGCCACTCCTCGGGGCGCAGCTCGGGCATCCAGGTGTCGCCCTCGACGTCGGCGTGCACGCGCGTCAGATGAATCCGACCGGCCTGCGGCAGGACTTCGCGGAAGATCTGCTCACCGCCGATCACCATGATCTCCGGCGCATCCGCCGCCGCCTGCCAGGCCGCCTCGAGCGAGGGTACGACGATGCAGCCCTCGATCGCGAGATCCCGCTGGCGTGAGACCACGATGTTGCGACGACCTGGCAACGGCCGTCCAATGGATTCGTAGGTCTTGCGGCCCATGACCACGGGCTTGCCCATGGTCACGGCCTTGAAGTACTTGAGATCTGCGGACAGACGCCAGGGCAGCCGGTTGTCGCGGCCGATGACGCCGTTGCGCGCCGCAGCGACGACCAGGGTCAACATCAGCGCCTGCGCTGCTTGCGGCGCTTCTCGCGCGCCCGTTTCTGGTCCTGGGACTCCTCGGCCAACATGGTGCCGCGGCAGTTCTTCGCACCGCACCGGCAGGCGTACGGCGCCAGCTCCTCCGGCGTGTCGGTGCTTTCCCAGGTGAGCTGGTAGTCATAGCCGAGTTCCTCGCCCGGCTTGATATCGCGAATGGCGTCGATGAACACGCGACTGTTCTCGACCACCGTCTCACAATTCGGATCGCAGCTGTGAT
>QGUO01000459.1 GCA_003242495.1 Pseudomonadota bacterium
GGAGATTCGTCCGCCCGCCATCAAGTTCGACGCCATCACCGCAGCCTGAGAAGCGTCTGCCGCCCCCCTGGGTGAGCCACGGGGGCGCACCGGGGGCGACCCGCCACGCCGAATCGATGCGCCCGGTGACGCCGGGCATGGCCCGGCAGATCTTGCTCCCGATGTCGATGAACGTGAAGCAGCTCACGCGGCGCGCGCGGGGCTTGATCTACGCTGCGCGCTTGCGCATGCACTCGCGGGAGGATTCGAATGGGCGCAATCACCTCAGCCGATGCCGGCGCTCGCTCGGCCACGGCGCCCGTGTCACGGCCCGGCGCGGCGCGCCCGTTCCTGCGCGGGGGGGCGGCGGACGATGCCTTGGTGCTGCGCCTCGACGACCTGCCGCGTATCCAGGAGAGCATGGATATCGAGGCCCTGAAGCCCTCGCTGCTCAGTCGCATGCTGGACCTGTTCGCGCCCGTCAAGGGCACCGCGCGCGGCTAGACGCACGCCGCCGCACCCGCGCCGAGCGCAGCCCCTGGACCGACGGCGGCCACCGGGCACGCACGGCGTGATCCGTATGCACTCCCTGGTGTTCGATTATGCTTGATGCCGGGGCGCCGTCATCGGCAGGTAGAGGAAATCGTCATGGGTTGGATCGTCTTACTGATCGTTCTTGGGCTGATCTTTTTCTTCGTCTCCGTCTACAACCGGCTGGTGACCGGGCGCAACGCCTACAAGAACGCCTTCGCCCAGATCGATGTGCAGCTCACCCGCCGACACGACCTGGTTCCTAATTTGGTGGAGACGGCCAAGGGCTATATGAAGCATGAGCGCGAGACGCTCGAGGCCGTCATCACGGCCCGCAATGCCGCCGTCGCGGGCCTGAAGCAGGCCGCCGCCAATCCCGGCGACGCGAGCGCCGTGCAACAGCTCGCCGGCGCCGAGAATGCCCTGACCGGCGCGCTCGGCCGGCTGTTTGCCCTGGCCGAGGCGTATCCGGACCTGAAGGCCAACCAGAACATGATGCAGCTTTCCGAAGAGCTCACCTCGACCGAGAACAAAGTGGCGTTTGCGCGCCAGGCCTACAACGATGCCGTCATGCACTACAACAACACCCGCGAGATGTTTCCGAACAGCATGGTTGCCGGCATGTTCGCTTTCCAGCCTGCCCAGCTGCTCGAGATCGAGTCGCCGCAAAAGCGCGAAGTCCCGCGGGTTTCCTTTACCTGAGCCCGTTCGCGCACACGCGCGCGTGCACACATCGAGGAAAGTCCCTGCAGGCGCCGACCCGCAGGGCGCTTGAACAGAGTTGGCTGAGCCTTGAACTTTTATCAACGTCAGGCGGAGTCGCGACGGCTCTCCCGACGCCTGCTCGTACTGTTCGCATTGGCCGTGATCGTGGTGGTAACGGCCGTCGATCTGGCGGTGTTCACGGTGATGGCGAGCATGCATCCCGACGCGCTGGGCTTCGCCTTGCCCACCGTCGCCTGGATGAAGGCGCACCCGGGCGCCGTCGTCATGACGACATTGCTCGTGCTCGGGGTGATCGGGCTCGCGAGTCTGTACCGGACGAGCACGTTGAGCGCCGGCGGCGGCGCGGTTGCGCAGGTTCTGGGCGGCGTGCGCGTCTCGCAGGACACGACGGATCCGCTGGAACGGCGGTTGCTCAATGTCGTCGAGGAGATGTCGATCGCTGCGGGCGTGCCCATGCCGGAGGTCTGGCTGCTCGAGCAGGAAGACGGGATCAACGCTTTCGCGGCGGGTCATACGCCGGCCAATGCCGCCATTGCGGTGACGCGCGGGGCGCTGACCACCCTGAATCGCGCGGAGCTGCAGGGCGTGATCGCCCACGAGTTCAGTCACATCCTGAACGGCGACATGCGTCTGAACATCCGTCTGATGGGATGGTTGTTCGGGCTGCTGGTCATCGCGCTGATCGCACGCATCCTGCTGCGACTGGGGGGACACGGTGGTCGCAGCCGTCGGGGTGGCGGCGGCGGTGCGGGGGTGGTCATCCTTGCGGCGCTGGTGGTGCTGGTGGTCGGCTATGTCGGTCTGTTCTTCGGGCGCATGCTGCAGGCAGCCGTGTCGCGCAGCCGTGAGTCGCTGGCCGATGCCTCGGCGGTGCAGTTCACGCGCGACCCCACCGGCCTGCGCGGTGCGCTGGTGAAAATCGCGGCACATGCGCAGGGCTCGCGTCTCGGCAACCCCGAGGTCGAGGAAGTCGCCCACATGCTGTTCGCGCCCGGCATGCGTCGCCTGTTCGCCACGCACCCGCCGCTGCTGGAGCGCCTGAAGGCGATCGATCCGCGGTTCGACCCGCAAGAGATCGACGCCATGCGCGCGCGATTGCTGGCGGCGCAACGGGCCGAGGCGGCGGCGACGGAGGCTGCACCGCCCGATGCGGCGCAGCGCCTGCAGTCCTTGATGCAAGCGCCCATCGGTGCATCGGTGGGGCTCGCCCAGCTCGCCGGGCATCCAGACACCGCGCACATGCGACTGGCGCGTGACATCCGCGAATCGCTGCCGGTGGCGCTCAGCTTTGCAGCCCGTCACGCGGACTCGGCGCGGGCCCTGCTGTTCGCCCTCGCCCTCGAAGGTGAGCGCGCGGCGCGCGCACGCCAGCTGCAGCACATCGGGCAAGGCTTGGGCGATGAGGTGAGCGCTGCGGCTCGCGAGCTCGTCGCAGCGGTGGATGCCCTCCATCCGGCGCAGCGTATGCCCGCGCTGCTCACCCTGTTCCCGGCCCTGCGGCAGCTCACGCGTGAGGAGCGCATGCGATGCCTGGCGTGCCTGGAGGGCATGCTGCGGCTCGACGGGCGGATGTCGCTGAACGGCTATGTGCTGCGCAAGCTGGCGCAGGTCCACCTGCGGGACGATCTCGAGCGGCCGTCGCGGCTGCGCGAGCTGGCGCTCGATGCCGTGCACGGCGAGCTGCAGGTGCTGTTCTCGGTGCTCGCTGCCCACGGCCATGCCGACCCTGCGCAGGCCCGGCGGGCCTATGAGGCGGGCATGCATCATCTGCTGCCGCGCGAGCGCCCCGGGTATGCCGTGCCGGAGAACTGGCCGGCGCTGCTCGATGCGGCGCTCGACCGGCTCGACCGGCTGATGCCGCCCGCCAAGGAACAGCTGGTCGAGGCGCTGGTGAAGACCGGGGCGCACGATGAACGGCTGGCGATCGCGGAGGCGGAACTGCTGCGCGCGGTGTGCGCGTCGCTGCATTGTCC
>QGUO01000460.1 GCA_003242495.1 Pseudomonadota bacterium
GCAGCTTGGGCTCCTGGAGCACCAGCGGGTAACGCTTGAAGAGCGGGCTTTCGTGGGGCGCCTCGACGTGCGCATCGAGCGCCTTCAGGCCGCCTGCCGCGGTCTGCAGCAGCTCGTACATGAGCATCAGCAGCTGCCGCTGGAACTCCTCGCCGGGGGATTTCTGGAACACCGCGCGGCGCACCTGCAGCCACATCTCCGCCAGCACGTGCCGCGGATTGCCGAGCACGATCGCGCCGAAGCCGCCGCCGACGATGATGATGAGCTCGGTCGGCTGCCAGATCACGTCCAGGGTTCCGCCGTGCAGCATGAAGCCGCCGAACACGGCGCAGAGAATGATTGCGATACCGAGTGCCGCCTGCATGACTAATGCTCCGGCGACGCCTTAGCGAAGAAGCTCGCGCATCTTCTTCAGCGCCGCCTTGTTGATCTGACATACGCGCGCCTCGGTGATATCGAACACCTCGGCGATTTCCTTGAGGCTCAGGTCGTACTCGTAATAGAGCTGCACCACGCGCTGCTCGCGCTCGGTGAGCCGCGCGAGCGCCTGCTCGATGCTGCGCCGGGCAACCAGCTGTGCCTCCAGCGCGCTGCCGGTCTGCTCGCTCGTGCCGAGCGCGCGCAGCCGCTCGTCGAACGCCGCCAGCTCCTCGGCATTCTCGGCCAGCCGGTACTCGTCGTACGCCTGCGCACTGAGACCGAGCCGTTCACGCACCTCCGCCTCGGTCGGCTCGCGCCCGAGGCTGCGCTCCAGGGCGCGCACCTCGTCGCGGGTGCGATGGCTTTCCTGGCGCACCGCGCGCGGACGCCAGTCCTGGCGGCGCAGCTCGTCGAGAATGGCGCCGCGCACACGCAGCGCTGCATAGGCGCCGAACTTCTCGTCCGGCTCGCCGTAGCGGCGCAGCGCGTCGAGCAGACCGAGCAGGCCCACCTGCAGCATGTCGTCGCGGTCCATGGCCGCGCCGGTTTGCGAGGCAAGCTGGCGCACCACGCGCTTGACCAGGGGCGCGTACGCCAGCAGATGCTGCTGTTCCTGCAGCGGACTCGCGGCGACGTTCGCCGCGGTGTGCGTTTCGGCGTAGGCGGCCAGCATGGTCACTCGATGATGAGCCTGCCGATGAGCGCCTCGGCGAAAGGCTTGCCGTGACGGTCCTGGGCATAGGTGTGCTCATACGCCGCGTTGATCTCGGCGGCGAGCTCCTCGACCGACATGCGCGTGGCGGTCTCACGGGTGAACCGCGACAGCGCGTTGACGGCCACACTGCGCAGCAGAGGCAGATGCTCGCGTGTGATCTTCTCTTGCTTGGGGGGCGTCTTGAACACCAGGTCCACCACCATGTAATGCGGAACGGACTGACCCTCCTCGTTACGCAGCATGACGATGACCTTGTCGAGTCCGAGGTAGCGATAGGCGCTCACATCGGTCCCGGCAGCGTGGGCGACGCCCTGCGCACGACCCTCGAGCAGCCACCAGGTGATGACGCCACCGGCGGCCAGGCCGAGTGCGGTGACGAGTGCGATGCCGGCGATGAATCTTTGTCGCTTCATGGGTGCTGACCGTCAGTCTTGCGCCAGGGCGAAGGTGGCATGCGCGCCGGAGTCATCGAGTCCCCGGCCCGGTGGCTCGTCCTGCCAGGGCGCGGGTTGTCGCTGACGCTGGCGGCCGTCACCGTCCCGCGAGGTATCGGCAATCTGCACCGAGACCTCGGCGTGCTGGCGTTGCGTGAGATCCTGGCGCAGCGCCTCGGTGATGGCGTGCAGTTGCCGCACGACCTCGGCATTGCCGGCTCGCAGCTGTACCTGCACCATGCCGCCCTCGTGACGCACCAGGACCTCGATGCTGCCCATCGAGGGCGGATCGAGCCGGATGATCGCCTGCTCGCTGCGTTGACCGATCTGCACATGGAGGCGCTCGCCGAGGGCCTGTGCGAGCGGGCGCTGCGCCGCTGTGTGCTCTTGGGCCTGTGCCGTGGCGGGCGACGTGGACGGGTCCGCAAGCGTCGTCGCCAGCGTGGCGCCCACGATCTGCGAGGGCACGACCTGCGCCTGTGGCAGCGGTGCATCGAACGCCCGGGTGCGCAGCTCGCCGGGTACGTTCGTGGCCAAGGGCGCGAGCGCCGCCGTGCCGCTCGCGGCGCCCGTCGGGTCGGACCCGAGGGCCGGTGTCACCCATCCCGCGCCCGCCTGCAACATCGTCGACGGCGCACCGTCCGCAACACGCGGCAGGCCAGGGTCGTGCGCCACGCTCGCCACGCCGGCAAACGCGCCCCGGTCGAGCCCGGTGGGGAGCGGCGGCGCATCCGGGCGCGGCGCATGAGCAGGCGCTGCGGGCGCCGGGCGCGCAACGTCCGCCGCAGCCTCCGCGACGGCGACCTGCAGGGCATGGGTGTCACCGGCGTGTGCCGGGACGTCCACCGGCGCGGTCACCTGCGCGTCCAGCGACAAGTTCACCGGGACGTGGACCGCGCCCGTGGGCGGCTCGGGCGACGCCCACGGCAGCGGCAGGTGGCTCACTTCGGCGTCCGCCGCGCTGTCGCCTTCGGGTTCGAGCTGCTCGGCATCGACGACGTCCTGCACCGCCACGCGCAATGCGCTGGCGAACCCGGCCGTGAGGGCCGGCACGCCCGCGTCGTTCGCCACCGGCGCCGCTGCGGGCGTGGCGAACAGGGCCTGCGCTGGCTCCGCCAGCCGCACACCGATCGGATTCTGGTTCATCGCTCCTCCACGACATCGTTCATGGCGTAGGCCATCCAGCCGTCCTTGTGCGTTCTCATGTGAGACAGCTTGTCGCCGAGCTGCGTCGTCGCACGCGCGCAGCGCGCGCGCGCGGTCTCGTGGGCCGCCCGCAGTGCGTTGAGCGCCGCGCGCTCGGCGGCGCTCAACGGCTGCTTCGCGGCCAGCCGCCTCAGCAGCGCCGCCAGCTCGCGGTCGAGCCGGCGCACGCTCTGCCAATCGCCCTGCGCGCTGTCGGCGGCGAATCGCTCGGCGAATCGTGCGAGCCGGCGCGCGCTATCCATGGCGTGCCTGCATGCCCTGCCAGCCGGTGCGCAAGGTGCTGATGAGTCCGCTCACCTCGTCGATGAGCGTGGGATCGAGCTTCAGCCCGGCCTGGCACAGCCGGTGCGCGCAGTAGTCGTACAGCTGCGCCAGGTTCTCGACCAGCTCGCCGCCCGACTCCATGTCGAGCGCGCTCGACAAGCCGTTGA
>QGUO01000701.1 GCA_003242495.1 Pseudomonadota bacterium
ACGCGGATGCGTGTTCCATCCTGCTCGATTTCGATTTCAGAGAGGTTGGTCTCGTCGAGCAGTCTTGCGAGATCACGGATTACTTCCTCGTCGATCGCGAGCCTGCTTTTTGGTTTCCCGTCCTCTTTCTGTGGACCACGTGCCACGTTCTGCAACCCCAGTTATTTCTTCTGTGCGTCGATGATCGCCGCGAGACCGTTGATCGCGAGCGCATATCCATGGATCCCAAAGCCGGCCAGCACCGCCCTGGCAACCTTCGAGATCAGCGAATGCTGCCGGAATTCCTCGCGCCTGTAGATATTGCTGATGTGAATTTCAATCACCGGCAGACCCGCGGCGATGAGTGCATCAAGGATGGCCACCGAGGTCGTCGTATAGCCCGCCGGGTTGATGACGATACCTGCCGCCTTGTTCGCCATCGCTTCCTGGATGCTGTTGACGATCTCCCCCTCAATGTTGGATTGCCGGAACTCAACCGCGAATCCATGTGCTTTGGCCGTCTCGCGGCAAAGCGCCTCAACATCGGCAAGAGTGGCGTGGCCATAGATGCCCGGCTCACGGATTCCGAGCAGATTCAGGTTGGGCCCGTTGAGGACGTAGATCGTTTTGGCCATGAAGGGGCGTGCTGACTGCAAAACCGGGATTAAGGACGGGGCGCCGCCGTCCCGCGGCGCCCGTTATAGGGGGCTCCCCACCGAAGGGGAAGCCTGAACGCGGCAGCCGGGGGGCAGTCGTCCCGGCCGACCAGTCTAGGTTAAGAAGGCTTCAACACGCCGCCTTGCCGCAGCGGGCGGTGTTGATCCGCTCCTTGAGGGCGGCGAGACCGACCGCCCCGATGACCACGTCATTGTTGATGACATAGCTCGGTGTACCGTTCAGCCCCAGGGTCTCGGCAAGCTTGAAGCTTTCCTCCAGGGCCGCGCGCACCTCCGGACCGTTCATGTCCTTTTCCAGTCGCGCCATGTCGGCGCCTACCTCTTTGGCGGCGGCGAGGGCGCGTGTCTTGTCGGCCTGGCCGCGGCTGCTCAGCAGCTTCTGGTGAAAGTCGAGATATTTTTTGCCGCTCTTGTCCTGCAGTGACAGCGCCGCTGCGACCTGCGCGGCCTGCACCGAGCCTTCGCCAAGGACCGGGAATTCCTTGAGCACGACCTTGAGATTCGGGTCGGTCTTCAGCAGGTCCATCATGTCGGCCATCGCGCGTTTGCAATAGCCGCAATTGTAATCGAAGAATTCGACCATCGTGACGTCACCTTTGGGATTACCGAGGGTGACCTGGCGCGGCGAATTGAAAATCGCCTCTTTGTTGGCGGCGATGGCGCTCTTGGCTTTTTCGCTTTCCGCCAGCACCTGCCGCTTCTCGAGTTCCTGCATGACATCCTGCAGCAGTTCGGGATTCTTCAGCAGGTAGTCCTTGATGATGGCCTCGATCTCGGCGCGTTGCGCCGGGCCGAAGCTTTGTGCGATTGCGGCCTGCGAAAACACGGTGGCACAGGAAACAATGGCGGCGGCAATGAAACGGGCGGCAAAAAACATGTGCGATCCTTTGCAGCGTCAGCGTCGACGCATCTGTGCTGACTCGGGAAGCTTTGTGGTTACGATATCGTCTGCTTTCACCCATCCCGGCGACCCGACGGGAAAGCGGGTTTTAGCGCGAGCGGCGAGTTCGCGCGCGGTCTTGATGTCGCCGCGATAGAAGGCAGCCTGCGCGGAGGCGAGATCGGCCTGCGCCAGGTCGCCCTTGCGCCCGTAAGCCATGGCAAGCTGCTGATAGCCGGCCGGCGCTTCCGGCTCGCGCGCAAGTGCGTTGCGCAGCATGTTCACGGCTTCGTCGGCATTCGCCGCATTGTTGGTGCCGACCAGGGCCTGCCCCAGCATGATCTGGATCAGCGGTGCATTGGGCACCATCTGCACGGCGCGCCGCAGCGGCGCGACCGCTTCAGCCGCGCGACCGGATTCCAACAACGCCTGGCCTTTCAATTCATAAAAATAGGGGTTGTTCGGTTGCTGGGCGATGAGCGCATCGATTTGTTGGATGGCCGTTTGCAGATTTCCGTGCCTGTAGGTGGAAATGGCGCGTGCGTAGCGGGCAGGCAAAGAGGTGTCGTTCTGCGGGTAGCGTCGCATCACCGTCGCCGGCGGCTCCATGAATCCAGAAATCTTCGCCCGCATCATGTCATGACGCAATTGCAAGTCGGCCGGATCCTTCCTGTCCCAATATTTGCTTTCCTTGGCGATCTGGGTGAGGGCGGCGACGCGTTCGGCCGGCATGGGGTGCGATTGCGCGTAGGGGTCGGCATGCCGTGCCGTGAACATCAACTGGTCGGCCATGCGCTTGAACGTATCGTACATGCCCTTGGCCGATTGACCGGTCGCATTAAGGAACTTCACCGCCGCGCGATCGGCCTGTTCTTCCTGGCTGCGCTGGTAGGACAGGACTGTGCGCATCGCGACCTGTTGCGATCCGGCGATCGCCGCCGCGCCGGCCTGGCCGGCGCCACTGCCACCGCCACCGGCGACGATGGCACCGATACCGAGCAGCATGCCGATAATGGCCATGGTCTGTGCATTGGCAAGTTCGTCGCGCAAGCGCGACAGGTGGCCGCCCGCAATGTGTCCGGTTTCATGCGCCAGAACGCCAATGATCTGGTTTGGGGTTTCCGACTCCATCAGGGCGCCGGTATTCACGAAAATGCGCTTGCCATCCATCACGAACGCGTTGAAGGCGCGATTGTTGATAATGACAACCTTGATGTTCTGGTTGGCAAGGCCGGCGGCGCGCAGGATGGGTTGCGTATAGTCGCGCAGCAGCTGTTCGATTTCGGTGTCGCGGATGACCGGCATGTTGCCCTGCGCCGCCGCCGGTCCCGTCAGCCCCGCCATGGCGACGGCGGCCGCGGTCACAACGGAGACCGCGCGAGACGCTGGCTTTGAGTGGCGCGTCCTGATAGGGGGATGAACAGCTGGCATGTCGCTGAATAGGCCTTTCGGGCAAACTAGAGAGGCGGCCATATGACGTCAAATCACGCCCGCGTCCCGATTTTGGAGCCGGCAGAAGTCTGCTAGCTCTGCGGCCGACACAAGCAGCGGGAATGCGGCAACAGCGGGGCGGGAGCCTGTTTCCGCCGTTTCCGGCATGAAGGAAGCTGGGGGGATGGCATGCTGGATAAAACCTGTCTCTTATACATATTCCCGCACCCACG
>QGUO01000046.1 GCA_003242495.1 Pseudomonadota bacterium
AGGACGTACATGTCGGTGGGCCTGTTCAACCAGTACACGACGGCGCTGGCGAAGGTGTTCAGGCAACTGCGCTACCTGATGGTGGGCGGCGACAGTCTCGAGCCGGAAGCCATCCGGCGCGTGTTGCGCACGAGTCCGCCGCAACGCCTGCTCAATGCCTACGGTCCGACCGAGTGCACGACGCTGGCGACGACCTACACCATCGAGGCCCTCGAGGACGACGCGACGAGCATACCCATCGGCCGGCCGATCGCGAACGGGCAGATCTACATCCTCAATGAGGAACGGCAACCCGTTCCCATCGGCGTGGCCGGGGAAATCTATATCGGCGGGGCGGGCGTGGCATGCGGATACCTGAATCGCCCCGAGCTGACGGCGGAGCGCTTTCTGCCGGATCCGTTCAGCGCCGTGCCGGGGGCACGCATGTATCGCACCGGTGATCTCGGCCGCTGGCGGCCGGACGGCGTCATCGAATTCCTGGGGCGCAACGACTTCCAGGTCAAGATCCGCGGCTTCCGCATCGAGCTCGGCGAGATCGAAGCGCAGCTCGTGCGTCATGAGGACGTGAAATCGGCAACGGTGCTGGCGCGGCAGGATGGCCCGGGCGAGAAGCGCCTGGTCGCATACGTGGTGCCTCGAAACATGGACGCTCCCGTGAGCGCCGAGGACCTGCGCACCTGGCTCAAGACCACGTTGCCCGAGTACATGCTGCCGAGCGCGTTCGTGACGCTGGAGCGCTTGCCGCTCACCGCGAGCGGCAAGGTGGATCGGCGCGCCCTGCCGGCGCCGGATCTCGGTGACTACGCCAGCCGGGCGTACGCGGCACCCCAGGGAGAGGTGGAAGAAATCCTTGCAGGCATCTGGCAGTCGTTGCTGGGCGTGCAGCGGGTGGGGCGGCATGACAATTTCTTCGAGCTCGGCGGTCACTCGCTGCTCATCGTGCAGTTGCTGGATCGGCTGCGCCGCGTGGGGTTGTCGGCGCAGGTGCGCACGGTGTTCGACAGCCCGACCTTGGCCGATCTCGCCGGCGCCCTGACCCGCGAGGTCATCGAGCACTACGAGGTGCCGCCGAATCTGATCCCGCACGGATGCACCGAGATCACGCCGCAGATGTTGCCGCTGGTCGATCTCGACGCGGAGCACATCGCCCGGATCGTGCAGTCTGTGCCCGGCGGCGCCGCCAACGTCCAGGACATCTATCCACTGGCGCCGTTGCAGGAGGGCATACTGTTCCACCATCTGCTCGACGAGGGGGCCGGGGATGCGTACGTCCTGCCCACGGTCCTCGCGGTGTCCTCGCGACAGCGCATGCAGGAGCTGATCGCCGCGCTGCAGGCGGTGATCGATGCGCACGAGGTGCTGCGCACGGCCGTGTTGTGGGAGCACCTGCCACGCCCGGTGCAGGTGGTCTGGCGACGGGCGGTTCTGCCCACCGAGGTGATCGCCCTCGATGCGCAGCGCGATACGCTGGAACAGATCCAGGAATGGATCCGGCCGCAGCGCCAGCGCCTCGATATCCGGCGTGCGCCGCTGATGCGTGTGCAGGTGGCGCCCGATCCGCACAGCGAGCAGTGGTACGTGTTCCTGCAGCTGCACCACATGACCATCGATCACGTGGCGCTGGAGATCGTCACGTCCGAGATCGCCGCCCACCTCGAGGGCCGTGCGCAGCCGGTCGAGGACGCCGTGCCGTATCGCAGCCATGTGGCGCAGGCACTCGCTTATGCCCGGACACACGACGCCGAGGCGTTCTTCCGTGCCAAGCTCGCCGACGTGGACGAGCCGACCGCGCCGTTCGGGCTGCTCGATGTGCATGGCGATGGCGCCCAGATCGAGGACGCCTATGAAACGCTCGAGCCCGAGCTGGCACAGGCCGTGCGCGCGCAGGCGCGACGCCTGGGCGTGAGCGCGGCAACCCTGTTCCATGCAGCCTGGGGACTGGTGGTGGCACACACCAGCGGCCGGGATGATGTGGTGTTCGGCACCGTGCTGCTGGGGCGCCTGCAGGGCACGGCCGGTGCGCAGCGGACCTTGGGCATGTTCATCAACACGCTGCCCTTGCGACTGTGTCCGCGCGACGTGACGGTCGCGCAGTTCGTGGAACAGACACAGCGGGAGCTCGTGGAGCTGCTGGGGCATGAGCAGGCATCGCTGGCGGCCGCCCAGCGTTGCAGCGGCGTCATCGGGTCGACCCCTTTGTTCACGGCGTTGTTGAACTATCGGCACAGCGTGCCCGACACCGCCGGGGAATGGGCCTCCGCCAGCGGCGTGCGGGTGCTGGCGAACCAGGAGCGCACCAACTACCCGGTCACCTTGTCGGTGGACGATCTCGGCGATGGTTTCTCGCTCAAGGCCCAGGTGGATCGTCGCATTGCCGCGCACCGGGTCACCGCCTACCTGCGGACGGCACTCGAGGCCCTGGTGCAGGCGCTGGCCGAGCGACCGCAGACGCCGGCGCTGGCGCTGTCCATCCTGCCCGAGCGCGAGCGGCAACAGATCGCCGCATTCAACGCCACGCAGGCGCCTTGGCCTCGCGAGCGGCTCGTTCACCGGCTGTTCGCGCAGCAGGTCGAGCGCACGCCGCAGGCGACGGCGGTGGTGCATGAACGGCAGTCCCTGACCTATGCCGAGCTCGACGACCGGGCGGAGCGGTTGGCCCGCTATCTCAGGCGCCTCGGTGTCGGCCCCGACGAGCTCGTCGGCGTATGCGTCGAGCGCGGTGTCGACATGATCGTCGGCCTGCTGGGCATCCTCAAAGCCGGGGCGGCGTACCTGCCGCTCGATCCGAACTATCCACGGGAACGCCTGGCCTACATGCTGCAGGATGCGGCGCCGCGCGTCGTGCTGACCCAGGAGAGCCTGGTCGGGGTGCTGCCTGCCGACCGCTCGACGCGGCTGGTGAAACTCGACGCGGTACTGTCCGAGCTGCTGCGCGCCGATGCCGACCCTGCATCGCCGATGCACACGGAACAGACGTCCGAGACGCTCGTCTACGTGATCTACACGTCCGGCTCGACCGGCCGCCCCAAGGGCACCGGCATGCCGCACCGAGCCATGGTCAACCTGATCGAGTGGCATCGGCGCACGCTCCCGGCCGATGAGCCGACGCGCGTGTTGCAGTTCGCGGCACTCAGCTTCGACGTCGCGTTCCAGGAGATCTTCACCACGCTCTGCACCGGGGGGACGCTGGTGATGCTGGACGAGTGGGTGCGCCGGGATGCCGCGGCGCTCATGGAGCTGCTGCACCGGCAACGCATTGCAAGGCTGTTCCTGCCGCCGCTCATGCTACAGACCCTGGCAGAGCACTACGCGATGGACGGTTCGGCACCCGTGCACCTCAAGGATGTCATCACGGCCGGCGAGCAGCTGCGGATCAGCCCGGAGATCGTACGCTTGTTCGCGGATCTCGAGGGCTGCCGTCTGCACAATCACTATGGGCCCACCGAGACCCACGTCGTCACCGCGTTGACCTTGACCGGCGATCCGCAGGCCTGGCCCGCCCTGCCGGCCATCGGTATGCCGATCGCCAATACCCAGATCCATATCCTCGATGCGCGAGGGCAACTGGTTCCGCTGGGGGTTGCAGGAGAACTCTACATCGCGGGGGCCAATGTGGCGCGCGGCTATCTGCATCGGCCCGAGCTGACCGCGGAGCGGTTCATGCGCGATCCGTTCAGCGATGATCCGCAGGCGCGCATGTATCGGACGGGCGACCTCGGGCGCTGGCGTCTCGACGGGTCCATCGAGTACCTGGGCCGCAACGATGACCAGGTGAAGATCAGGGGGCATCGCGTCGAGCTGGGCGAAATCGAGGCGCAACTCGCGCAGCATCCGCAGGTCCGGGACGCGGCCGTGGTGGCGCGCGAGGACGCCTCGGGCGGCAAGCGCCTCGTGGGCTATGTCACGCCACGTGGTGGGGAGCCGCCGAGCGTCGATGCGCTGAGCGCGTACCTGAAAGACCTGTTACCGGACTATATGGTGCCGGGTGCCTTCGTCCTCCTCGAGGCACTGCCGCTCACGCCCAGCGGCAAGCTGGATCGACGCGCGCTGCCGGCGCCCGAGCTGGATGCCTATGCCACCCGTGACTACCAGCCGCCCGAGGGCGACGTCGAGCAATGCCTGGCGACCATCTGGCAGGAGGTGCTCGGCACGGAACGCGTCGGCCGGGACGACGACTTCTTCGCGCTGGGCGGGCACTCGCTGCTTGCCATGAAGGCCCTCTTCCGGGTCAACCAGGCCCTGGGCTGCGCGTTGCGGGTGACGGACGCGTACAAGCATCCGACCATCCGCGAGCTGGCTGCGCGCATCGGCGCGGGCGCCTCGGCGGATGCGCTCGTGGACCTGGCGCAGGAGGCCACGCTTCCGGGCGACGTCGTTCCGCGTCGCGGACGCCTGCGTGTCCCGGCGCGGGCCGTGCTGTTGACCGGCGGAACGGGTTTCGTGGGCCGGTTCCTGCTGACGCAGCTGCTGCAGGAGGAACCGGCCACCATTTACTGTCTCGTGCGCAGTGATTCCCGGCAGCAGGCGCTGAGCCGCCTGAGGGCCGCCCTGGCGAAGTGGGATCTGTGGCGTGACGAGTTCGAGGCGCGGATCATCGCGATCCCGGGCGATCTGCGCCGGCCGCGCCTCGGCATCGATGAGGTGACCTGGCGCTTGTTGTGCCGCAAGGTCGACAGCATTTATCACTGCGCGACCAGCATGAATCATCTGGAAACCTATGCGATGGCGAAGGCGGCGAACGTCGATTCGGTCCGGGAGGTGCTCGCATTCGCGACGCAAGACCGTCCGAAGCTCGTCAACTACGTTTCGACATTGGGCGTCTTCGCCGCCTCGGCCCTGGAGCCGCTCAGGGTGGTCGACGAGCGCACACCCATCGATCACGAAAAGCACTGGAAGACGAGCGGCTATACGGCCAGCAAATGGGTGGCGGAGAAGATCTTCATGGAGGCCGCCCGTCGCGGCATCGCGTGCAATATCTTCCGTCTGGGCCTTGTCTGGGCGGATACGCAGCTCGGGCGCTTCGACGAGTTGCAGCACGTCTACCGGGTCCTGAAGACCTGCCTGTTGTCGGGATACGGCATCGAGAACTATCACTACCCCATGCCGCCCACGCCGGTGGATTACGTCGCCCGCGCCATCGTGCGGCTTGCAAGGCGTCCTCGCGGGCAACCGGGCATTTTCCATCTCTCGTCGCCGACGCAGATGGAGGAGGGGGTGTTCGAGCGATGCAACGCGATTGCCGGCACCCGGCTCGAGCTCTTGCCGTATTACGACTGGGTGTGTGCGATCAAGCGTCTTCATCGTAGCGGACAGTCTCTGCCTGCCGTGCCGCTGATCGAATACGCCTTTTCGATGGACGAGGCATCGTTCCAAGCCCACCAGCGCAGTGCGCGGTCGGCCGCCAACATCCGGTTCGACTGCAGCGCAACGCAGCGTGAGCTGGCGCGCGCGGGCATCGTCGCGCCGGTGTTGAACGACGAGATGCTCCGCGTGTGTCTGCAAAGCATGCTGGCCAGGGATCCGGATCTGCAGGAGCTGGCCGAGGCGGACGGCGCCCCGAGAGCCGCCGTATGGAAGGAGGGCTGCCGACCCGAGCTGTCTTGAACACGGCCGCGAGGGCCGACGCCGCCGGGGCGGCGTCCAGACCGGTGGCGATGTCATCGCGCATCGCCACCGGTCCAGGCCTGCGGGCGTTCTTTGGCGGCCGATCCACGACGTGACGCTGCGCGACACCGGGCACGCCGGCCCGCCGCGCCGGGGCCGCCCGTCTCGATGACGGATGGGCGTCCGGGTGCAGTGCCGGATATGCCGACATCCGCTGTCCGGAGGTGACAGTCAGATTGTCGTCACCACGGCGGAGCCGGCACGTGTCCAAGCAACTTTCCGTGCACTCGAATGTTTGCCCGTTCAATTCCGTCCCGGACGCGCATGGCGAGCGCGTGGCCCGGCTGTTTCGCGAACACAACGCATCGCTGCTGCGGTTCCTGCGGGCTCGGCTGCGCTCCGACGACGAGGCCAGGGAAATCGCGCAGGAGGCCTACGTTCAATTGCTCGGACTGGACCAACCGGAGGCTGTGCATTTCCTGCAGGGTTACCTGTTCAGGACCGCCGCCAATCTGGCGACCAACCGGCTCAAACAGCGCGCCTTCCGGCAACGCAGCGCCGACCTGGTGTTCTTCGAGCTCGAGCACCAGGACACTCGTTCGCCGGAGCGTGCCTGGGAGGCCAAATGGAGCGTCGCGTCGGTGTACCAGGCGCTCAACGAGTTGCCGGCGAACTGCCGGGAGGCCTTCCGGCTCGTCCGGCTGGAGGGTCTCAGCAGTGAAGAAGCCGGGCGGCGCCTCAATCTGCATCCTCGTCGGGTGAGACGTTATGTGGCGCGCGCCTTGACGCATTGTCTCGCCGTGTTGGAGCCGGCCGCCCAGGAAAGCCCACCGTGAGCCGAAAAACCGATTCAGCGTGCCGTGAGCAGGGGTGCCGGGCAAGCGAGCGACGGCGCGAAGAGGCGGCGCGCTGGTTCGTGATGCTGGACAGCGCCAAGCTGTCCTCTCGGGCACTCGAGCGCTGGAGGAAATGGGAGGCGGTGCCGGAGAACCGGCAGGCCTTCGATTCGATTGTCCAGACATGGCGCTGTCTGGGCCGGGTTCCCTGGCCGCCCGTGAGCGGCGCAGCGGAACGTGCCGCCGACGCGTATACAGGCGTGACGTCCGTTTCTTCATGGATCGAGCGCCAACGCACCGGCCGGGTGGCGAAGCACGACTAGCGTCGCCGTCCGCAGCCCACGCTGGCGCATTGCACACTTCCCGCGGGAAGGGATTTCCCTGGGTGACCGCGCGAAATGTCCGTTTCATCGCCTTGGATTGTCGTACTCCCGACAACACTCGGATCTCGATCGGGCGGCCCATGGTTGGCGTGCCGGGAGAGGACACGCTCGCTCGAAATCCGTCGACATCAGCAGAGGCGGGACCATGCGATTCAACGACACGCAGATGCGCGAAGCCTACCGACGCATGCTTCGGATTCGAAAGTTCGAGGAGGAGGGTACGCGTCTCTTCAAGGCCGGCAAGATCCCGGGTGCGTTCCACGCCAGTATCGGGCAGGAAGCCGCCATCGTCGGCGCATGCATGGCATTGCGGGACGACGACATGATGACCGGCACGCACCGCTCGCATGGCCATCCCATCGGCAAGGGCGCCGAGCTGCAGGGGCTCATGGCCGAGCTCATGGGTCGCAAGACCGGAATCTGCAAAGGTCTGGGCGGATCCATGCACCTGGCGGACAACAGCGTGGGCATCGTGGGCGAGTCGGCCATCGTCGGCGGCGGCATTCCCCTGGCGACCGGCTGTGCATTGTCCGCAAAGGTGCGGCGCACCAGCCAGGTGGCACTGGCCTTCTTCGGCGATGGCGCCGTCAATCAGGGGACATTCCATGAATCCATCAATATGGCGGCCCTGTGGCGGTTGCCGGTGATCTACTTCTGCGAGAACAACGGATACGCCATCACGACCTCGGTGGAACGCAGTCATGCCCAGCCGAGCATCGCGAAGCGCGCCGATGCATACGGTCTGCCGGCCACGGTCGTGGATGGGCAAGACGTTGCCGCGGTCTACGAGGCGACGTGCCGGGCGGTGCAGCGTGCCCGGCGGGGAGACGGGCCGACTCTGATCGAGGCCAAGACTTACCGGTTCGACGAGCACAATGTGGGCTTGTTCGTGCCGCATCCCTATCGTCCCGCCGAGGAAGTCGCGGAATACAAGAAGCACCGCGATCCGCTGGCTTTGTTCAAAAGGGTCCTGGCGAACCAGGGGGTGCGCGATGACGAGTTGCGAGCCATCGAGGAGGCGGTGAGCGCCGAGGTCGCTCAGGCGATCCGTTTTGCGGAGGCGAGTCCCGCGCCCGATCCGGCCACGATGTTCGAGTGCCTGTACAGCCATCCCATCGGTCATCCGGCAATGATGCCCAGCGGCTCGCCGGCCGAGTCCCAGTGAGGAGCCTTCGATCATGTCCGCTGCAGTCGAGAACCCGAATGCGCGCCCGCAGGCCCGGATGAGTTATCTCGAGGCGCTCGTGCAGGCGCAGATCGAGGAGCTAGAGCGCGACGAGCGCGTCATCCTCATGGGGGAGGACATCGCCGTATACGGAGGCGGCAAGCTCGTCGAGCGATTCGATGCGAGCCGGATCTGGAGCATGCCGATTTCCGAGACCAGCTTTACCGGCGTCGGCATCGGTGCGGCGCTCACCGGGTTGCGTCCCATCGTGGACTTGAGCATCGCCAGCTTCATGTATCTGGCCTCCGACCAGATCATCAACCAGGCAGCCAAACTGCGCTTCATGACCGGGGGCCAGGTGGAGGTGCCGGTCGTGTTCCGGTGTTGCATGTACTACGGGAGCTCGATCGCCGCGCAGCATTCGGACCGGCCCTACCCCCTGTTCATGAACGTGCCGGGGCTGAAGATCATCACGCCCACGAGCCCCGCGGACATCAAGGGCCTGCTCAAGTCGGCCGTGCGGGACGACGACCCGGTGCTGATCTTCGAGGATACGAAGCTGTGGCCGCTCAAGGGCGACGTGCCGACCGATCCGGATTACCTGGTGCCCATCGGCAAGGCAGACATCAAGCGTCCCGGCAATGACGCCACCATCCTGGCGATCGCAGGCGCCATGCGTCCCGCACTGGAGGCCGGCACACGGCTGGCCGAGGAAGGCATCTCCGTGGAAATCATCGATCCACGGACCCTGAAGCCCCTGGACACGCACACCCTTCTCGAATCGGTGGCGAAAACCGGTCGGGTGGTGCTGGTCGAGAATGCGCATCGCATGGCCAACGCCAGCGCGGAGATCGCCGCCCTGATCGTCGAGGAGGCGTTCGACTGCTTGAAGAAACCCATCGTCCGATTGAGCGCGCCGGACCTCCACGTCCCATTCAGCCCGGCGCTCGAAGAACGGTTTTATCCGACGACGGACGATATCGTCGCGGCCGTCAAACAGTTGCTGTAGCTCAACGGGGTCAAGGATCCGTCATGACCGAAGTCATTCTGCCGAAATCCGGCATGGGAATCGAAGAAGGCACCCTGCAACGTTGGTTGAAAGCGGTGGGCGATCGCGTGGAGGCAGGCGAGCCCCTCGCGGAAGTCGAAACCGCCAAGGCGATACAGGAGGTCGAGGCGCCGGTCAGCGGCACCCTGAGGGAGATCCTGTGCGCGGAAGGCGAGACGGTTGCAGTGAACTCGGCCATCGCCGTGATCGATGACGCATCATGAGTGAATCGAGCGCGGCGGTGCACGAGGTGTGGGACCCGCAAGGCGCGCCCGACGCCGTACGAAGTCTGTTCGACTTGAGCGGTAAGAAGGCGCTCGTCACGGGCGGGTCGATGGGCATCGGGCAGGCGGCGGCTCGGGTCCTGGCCGCGGCCGGCGCGGACGTCGCGATCGTGGATGTCGAGGAGGACCTGGGCGAGCGCGTCGCGGACGCCATCAGAGGGCTGGGGCGTGATTCGCTGTTCGTGCCGTGTGACGTGTCGGACGCCGAGCAGGTCGAGGCGGCGATCGCCGCGGTCGTGCAGCGTTTCGGACGGCTGGATATCGCCGTGAACAACGCCGGAATCATCCGTCTCGGCACGGACGAGAGCCTGGAGAAGGACGCTTGGGACCGGGTCATCGGCGTGAATCTCACCGGAACCTGGCTCTGCGCACGCGCGGAGATGCGACAAATGATCCGGCAACAGCCAACGGAGGGAAAGATCATCAACATGGGATCGATCGCCGCGCTCATTGCCGCCAGCAACGGCGCCTACGATGCCTCCAAAGCCGGCGTGGTGCACTTGACGAGGACCCTGGCCGCCTCCTGGGGCCGCTATAACATCAATGTCAACAGCATCAGTCCGGGGTATGTCGGCACCGTGTTCGGCCAACGTCGACCCGAGGACGAGCGACAGCGCCTTCGGAGCTTGACGCCCTTGGGACATGTTCAACGGTTGGCGGATCTGCACGGGCCCCTGCTCTTTCTGGCCTCGCGCGCATCCGATTACGTGACGGGACAGAACATCGTCGTGGATGGCGGTCATACACTGAGTACCTGGGTATTCCCGCCGGCGCGCGCTGTGCCGCCAAGAATCGGCCCGGCCGAAGAAATCGACGCTTGATCCCGTCGAGGCTCGAACGCACCCGCGCCTCACGCCGACGCGCGTGCGTTCGGCTGCCCGACCATGCACGGCTGGGTGACGTCGCCGCGGGGCTTCGGCCGAGAGGAAAAACGGCCCAACAATCACACAATCCTACTCTGACACCCGCCGCGCTCCGTGTCTGGCGTCGGCCGCGTTCGCGGATCCAGCCCGGGAGAGGTGCCGCTCGACCGTGCGGCAAGGTTCTGAAAGTACGCGTATTTCGAGATGAGTCCGGGCCGTGCGTCGCGGCGTTGATGCGTGCAGCCGGCCGCCTGCGCTCGTCGTTTCACAGCGCGCCAAGGAAGGGCTCTATCAAGCTTGCCGGATCGATGAGATGCTCGGGCCGTGCGATCAACAACCGCTGCCAGGTTTCCCGAGGCCGGGTACGGCGTTCGGCTGACTCCCGGGTCAGCCATGGCGTCGGAAGGCGATTCGGAGGAACCGTCCGGCACGATCGAGGTGCACCGTGAGAACGCGCTGCTCGATTCCGGAAAAGACGCTCCAGGAAATGATGCGCAGGATGCTCAGGATCCGGCTGTTCGAGGAGCGGGCATCAGACATCAGAGTGGAGGCGAAGCTGCCGGGCGTTCTGCACAATTGCATCGGTCAGGAGGCGGCGATCGTGGGCGCGTGCATGGCGCTGCGCGCGGACGATTTCCTCACCGGCAATCACCGTTCACACGGACATCCGATCGGCAAAGGCGTCTCTCTGGCGCCATTGATGGCCGAGTTGTTCGGGAAGCGGACGGGCGTGTGTCGCGGCAAAGGCGGCTCCATGCATCTGGCGGACTTCTCCGCCGGCAGCCTGGGTGAATCCGGCATCGTCGGCTCCTTGATGCCGGTGGCCGTCGGTGCAGGGCTGAGTGCGCGCCTGCGCGGCACCGATCAGGTGTGCCTCTGCTTTTTCGGCGACGGCGCCGCGAACTGCGGACCCTTTCACGAGTCCTTGAATCTGGCTGCGATCTGGAAGCTGCCTGTGGTGTTCCTTTGCGAGAACAACGGATATGCGATCCACACACCGCAGGCCCAGACCACGGCCGTGGCCGATATCGCGCAACGTGCGCAAGGATACGGCATGCAAGGAGAAGTGGTCGATGGACAGGATGTCCTGGCGGTGCACGACCGGGTGGTCCACGCGGTCGCCCGGGCGAGAGACGGGTCGGGGCCTGCGCTGATCGAAGCCAAGACCTATCGGTACTGCGAACATTCCGAGTTTGGCGAACCCGCCGATCCGCCCCCGTATCGCAACGAGCAAGAGATCGCCTTCTGGCGGGCGCGGGATCCGATCGAACTGTTTCTCGGCCGGCTCGAAGCGTGGGGCGCTCTGACCCGGGAAGCGTTCGCGGCAATGAAGGCCGCGGTGAGAGCGGAAGTCGACGCCGCGGTGGCCTTCGCCCGGCAGAGCCCGGCGCCGGAGCCGCAAGCGCTCTGGGAAGACGTGTTCATTTGACCCCCTCACGGGAGGGCGTTCTCGTGGCGGAGATGACCTACGCGGAAGCGGCCAAGCAGGCGATCGTGGAGGAGATGCGCCGGAACCGGCGCGTGTTCGTTCTGGGACAGGACGTGCAGACGGGCGCATACGCCGAGGTGCTGCCGGAGTTCGGACCCGAGAGAATTCGCAATACACCCATTTGCGAAGCGGGCTTTTATGGAGCCGGGATCGGCGCGGCCTTGACGGGCATGCGACCGGTGATCGAGGCGGCGTTCTCCACCTTTTGTTATTCGGCGATGGATCAGATCGTCAACCAGGCGGCCAAGAGCCGCTACATGTTCGGCGGCCAGGCGAGCGTGCCCTTGGTCATACGCGCATTCGTTGCCTACACCGTCGCCTTCGCAGCCCACCATTCCGACCGGCCCTGGGGGCTTTTCGCGCAGGTGCCGGGGCTGAAGATCATCGTGCCCACCACGCCATACGACGTCAAAGGGCTCCTGATCTCCGCCATTCGGGATGGGAATCCCGTGCTGTGCTTCGACGATCTGACGCTGGCGAGCATGCGCGGCGACGTGCCCGAGGGGGAGTACACGATTCCCATCGGCCTGGCCGACGTCAAGCGGGTCGGATCCGATGTCACCGTGGTCGCGGTCGGAGGCGCCGTGCATCGCGCGCTGCACGCCGCCCGGATGCTCGAGGGCGACGGCGTGTCGGCAGAGGTCGTCGACATTCGTTCGGTCGCCCCGTTGGATCGGCGCACCATCCTGACGTCCGTGGCGAAAACCGGGCGGCTGATCGTGGTGGATCCGGCGCCGGGCACTTGCAGTGTGGCATCGGAAGTGGCGGCAACGGTCGCCGAACAGGCCTTCACACGACTCAAGGCGCCCGTCGTCCGGCTGACTGCGCCTGACATTCCCGTCCCGTTCAGTCCGAATCTCGAGCGTCTGATGTTTCCGACCGGTGAGGATATCGTTCGCGCCGCCCGTGAGCTCATACACTGAGGGGTGAACAGGCGTGAGCGTGGCGCGGACCGGTGGTCGCGGCGTTACGCGCTCGCGGGTATCTCCAGGAGCTCGACGACATTGCCGTCGGGATCACGCGCATAGGTTGCCTTCATGTGGGCGAACGCCTGAGGCGGGCAGTGGAATCGCACCCCAGCCTCACTGAGGCGCCGGTATGCCCCCTCGAGATCCGTCACTTCGACGCAGACATGACTGATGCCGTGGTCACACACCGGGGCGGACACATCCCTGGGACGTGGCGTCGGCGTCGCGAACTCGAACAGCTCGAGATACTGCGCGCCGGCCTGCAGCATGGCGCTGCGTCCGCGCGCGCCGGGCAATGCGGTGATGCGGTCGAGCGAGCCTGGTTGGAAGGCGTCCTGACGCAGCAGGCGCATCCCGAGCAGGTCGCAATAGAAAGCGATCGAACGGTCCAGGTCGCTGACCGACAGGCCTGCATGATGCAGGCCCTTGATCCGGGAGGCGTCCTGGGAAGGCTTGTGCTGCATGGCGGGCCCTGGATGTCAGGCCGACGGGTTCATTCTAGCGCGCAGCGGTGGACCGGGCGAGTGATCGCCAGGTGCGATGCCTGCCGCCAGCGGCCGCCGAGCGTGCTCACATGAGGGTGTCGATGCTGCACCGCCACGCTCATCCCTGCTCCGTCAACCAGGCCGGATCGCCCAGTAAGGCGGCCAGGGTGCGGGTGAACCGCGCGGCGTCGGCGCCATTGACGACGCGATGGTCGTAGCTCAGTGACAGCGGCAGCATCAGCCGCCAGTCGATGCCGTCCTCCTGCCCGCGCGTCGCTGTCCACCGGGTGCTCGAT
>QGUO01000461.1 GCA_003242495.1 Pseudomonadota bacterium
CGGCAAGGCCACGGCCGCGGCGCTGGCGGCAGCGGACATGCCCGCAGACATCGTGCCCGACTCAGGATTCGACAGTGAAGCCTTGCTGGCGCACCCGGGGTTCGACCTGCCGCCCGGCGCCCGCGTACTCATCGTACGCGGGGTCGGCGGACGCGAGTTGCTGGCGAAAACGCTTGGCGCACGCGGCGTCGAGGTGGATTTCCTCGAGGTGTATCGGCGCACTTTGCCGACGATCGACGTGGGGATGCGCGACCGCCTCGAGCAGCGCTGGGCCGACGACGGCATCGGCATCGTCACCGCCACCAGCGTGCATACGCTCACCAACTTGTTCGAGCTGCTCACCGAGCGCGGCCGCGAGCTGCTGCGCGATACGCCCTTGCTCGCCCCGAGCGGGCGCATCGCACAGGCCGCATCGGACCTGGGCGTGCGGGCCGAATGCGTGCTCGCACCCGCACCGGACGACCAGACCATGGTCGGCACGCTCGAGCAATGGCACGCCCGAGCGCGCTGAGCGCCGCGTGCTACGATAGCGGAACGCATTCGCCAATTCGTTGCACTGCCTAGCGGCCCCTCCATGGACCACCCCTCAACGGAACCGTCCGGCTCCGCGGTGAGCGCTCCCTCCGTCGAGCCCGGCGCTCGACGCGTGCACTCCTTCAGCCGCTTTACGACGGCGGTGGCCGTTCTGGCGCTTGCCGCGGCGGGCTACGCGCTGTGGCGGCTCGATGCCACGCGCGATCGCCTCGATCAGGTGAACGACCTGACGCATACGTTGGAGGCGAACCGCGCGGCGCTGCGTGCACAGCTCGACGCGCTGGCCGAGGAGGGACTGCGCGAACGCCAGCGCCTGGAAAGCCGGCTCGACGCCCTGGCCACCGTGCCGAAACAGATCCAGGAGATCACCTCCTCGATCGAGGAGCTGCGCGGCCGCACCGAGGGGCCACGGCGCGCCTGGTCGCGCGCCGAAGCACGCTACCTGCTCGAGCTGGCGCAGCGTCGGCTCCTGCTCGAGCGCGATGTGGATACCGCCATTCTCGCGCTCGAATCGGCGGACGCGCAGCTTGCCCAGCTGCGCGACGGCACGCTGGCGGAGGTCCGCCGGCAGGTCGCGCGCGACATCCAGGCTTTGCGCGCGGTACGCCAGCCGGATACGGTCGGGATCCTGGCGCGGCTGGCCAGCGCCGAGGAGCAGGCCATGCGCGCCCCGGTGAAGGGCATCGTCGCGGTCGAGCGCCCCACGCGCGCAAGCCGCACCCCGCCTGAGGGCATGCTCGCGCGTGCCTGGGCCGTCGCACGCGGCACGCTCACCGATCTGATCGCCGTGCGTCGGGTGGACGACGGCGGCGGCAGCATCGTGACGGCCGAGGAACAGCTCCTGCGCCGTCAACATCTGCAGCTCTTGCTGTTCTCCGCGCGCACGGCGGCGCTGCGGCACGATCGCGCCACGTATCGCAGCTCGCTCGCCGCGGCGCGCTCATGGCTGGGCGAATTCTTCGATTTGAACGAGCCTGCGACGGCCGTGCTGCTGGACGAGATCCAGGCGCTCGAGCCCATCGACATCGATCCGCCGCTGCCGGACATCTCCGTCTCGCTGCAGCATCTCGAGCGCTCGATACCCCGCGCGCCGTGATCGCCCCATGAAGACCGGAATCTACATCGCCGCGGCACTGGTGCTCGGCGCCCTGCTCGCCAACCTGCTGATGGCCGACGCCGGCTATGTCGCCCTGCGCTTCGGCGGCTACCTGATCGAAATGTCGGCGGTGACCTTCGCGCTGGTGCTGGTGGGTGCGTACTTCCTGGTGCGACTGCTGATCCGGCTGTTCCAGGCGCGGCGCCTGTGGCGTGAGACGCAGCAGGCACGGCGGCACGAACGCGCCCGACGCAGCCTGGCGCGTGGCCTGCTCGAGCTCTCCGCAGGCGAATGGAGCGCGGCGGAAGAGACGCTCACCCGTTCGGCCCGGGCCGCCGAAGTGCCGGCGGCCCATTACCTGGTCGCGGCGCGCGCTGCGGAGCTGCAAGGCGCGGCGCAACGCCGCGACCAATGGCTCGCCAAGGCGCTGGAGGCGTCGCCCGACAAGCGGGCGCCGGTGCTGATCATGCAAGCCGAGATCCATCTCAAGCACAAGCAGCTGCAGGCCGCGCTCGCCACACTCGAGCAACTCGAGGCGGGCGGCGAACGCAACGCGCGCAGCCTGCTGCTGCTGGCGCGCATCTATCGACAGACCGGCGAGTGGGAAAAGCTCCAGGCACTGGAGCCGCGCTTGCGCACCACGCGCGGCATCGCCACCGCCGTGGCGGACGAGACGGTGGCGCAGATCTACCTCGATCGCCTCAAGGAGGCCGGCGCGGCGGCCGACCCGTCCAGGCTGCAAACGGCCTGGCGCAGCGTGCCGAAGCCGCTCACGCAGCGCCCCGCCTATGTCGTCGCGTTCGCGCGCGCCGCGATGGCGTGCGGCGATCACCCAGCCGCGGAGGCCAAGCTGCGTGAGCTGCTCGAGAAACAGTGGGACGAGGCGGCCGTGCTCGCGTACGGCGAGCTGGAAATGGCCGACCCGCTCGGCGTGCTCGACCGCGCAGAGGCCTGGCTGCCCGGGCATCCGGACGATCCCACGCTGCTGCTGTCCTGCGCCCGCCTGTGCATTCGCGCGGAGCTGTATGGCAAGGCGCGCAGCTATCTCGAGACCAGCCTGGCCATTCGCCCGCGGCTCGACGCCTATCAATTGCTTGCCACATTGCTCGAGCAGCTCGGCGAGCGCGATCGCGCACTCGAGGCGCTCAGCGATGCCCTCGCTCATGCCATCGGCCGGCGGCCCAACGTGCCGAAAATCCGCCTGCGCCGCTGGGCCGAGCGGCGCCAGGCCGAACGCCGCGGCAGCTGAACGAGCGCATGGCCGGTCCGATTCTCATCGTCGGCTGCGGCTACGTCGGGCGCCGGCTGGCGCGACGGCTCGCAGGTGCGCATCGAGTGGTGGGCGTGGTCCGCTCGACACGCAGCGCCGCCTTGCTCGAGCAGCTCGGCATCGATGCGCTGACGCTGGATCTCGACCGGCCGCTGCCGGCAAACGCCGTGCCGTGCGAACCGACGCCGGCCGCCATCTTCTATCTGGCGCCGCCGGCCCCGAGCGGCACGAACGACGAGCGCCTGCAGCGCTGGCTGCGCGCTGTGTCAGCACCGCCACAGGTCTTCGTCTATCTG
>QGUO01000462.1 GCA_003242495.1 Pseudomonadota bacterium
GCTCGGGCGGCAGCGGCGCACTGATCGTGAACCGTTCGCTCGCGCCCGCACGCGCGAAACTCAGCGATGCCGCATGCAGGAACATGCGCCGCAGGCCGTAGGATTTGAGCGCCTCGTTGCATTCGCGGCTGCCGTACTTCTCGTCGCCGGCCACCGGGTGTCCGGCGTGCGCGGCGTGCACCCGGATCTGGTGGGTGCGCCCGGTGTCGATCTCGACCTCCATGAACGTCGCCAGCCGGCCGAAGGTCTGTCGGGGCCTGAACGTGCTGATCGCCGGCTGCCCGGCCGGGTGCACCCGCACCATGCGCTCTCCGCCCTGCTTGAGGTTGGTCTTGAGAGGCAGATCGAGGGTCTTGGTGCGAAACGGCCAGCGCCCGCACACCAGGACGACATAGTGCTTGTCCATGGTGCGCTCGCGCAGCGCGGCATGCAGCTCGCGCAGCACGGCGCGGCGCTTGGCGAGCAGCAGGCAGCCGCTGGTGTCGCGATCCAGCCGGTGCACCAGCTCGAGCTCCTTGAGCTCCGGACGCTGCGCCCTGAGCGCCTCGATCACTCCGAAGCTCAGGCCGCTGCCGCCGTGGACCGCGACCCCTGCCGGCTTGTTCACCACCAGCAGATCGCGATCCTCGAAGATCACCGCCTCCGCCACGAGCGCCTGCAACGAGCGCGACGGCGCCTGGGTCGGTCCCCCGGGCGTGAGCTCGACGGGCGGGATGCGCACCCGGTCGCCCTCCGCCAGACGGTAATCCGGCCGCGCGCGCCGGCCGTTCACGCGCACTTCGCCGCGGCGCAGGATGCGATAGATCAGGCTGCGCGGCGCATCCTTCAGCGTGCGAATCAAGAAGTTGTCGATGCGCTGGCCGGCATCACCCTCGCCCGCCAGCACGTGAGTCACCTTGGCCACGATGTACGATTCTTTATGTAAGCCATTGATTGAAAAAAGAGGCACTGTTATATTGACGACGACTTTCCATACTGCGTTCCTAAGAGCCCCACGCTCGAGGTAACGCAGTCGACGCGCGGCGCTCGACGGCCCGAGCCGAAGCCGCCCTCGAACCGGGGGCCATCATGACGCGAAGGGTCCGAAAAGGCGCCGCATCTTAGTTGGTTCTGCAGGACCCTGTCTTTCGGACAGCCGTCGACGACAGCCTCGCGCGCCATCCCCCGCCCGATCGACTCCCCAACGAGTCCCCGACGCGGGCCGACTGCAGCAGGCAGACTCCGGGCCCACCGCAGGAGTCGCGTCCCTCGAGGGACCGGTCCGACCGGCGCCACGCGCCCGCCCCATTCGCGGGGGTGCGTCCGCCGCCCAGCCAGGCGTTCTGCGGATCCATCGCTCGGCCGTGCGAACGCCGATGCCTAAAGGCCGCAACTCGCCTTCGAGGGTCGACGTCGAGCGCATGACGAGCGGGCCCAAGTCACACGCGAAAGGATAACAATGCGCAGGACACCCGATGTTCGCGCCCTTAGCAATCGGAAGAGTCACACTCGGATGAGCTCGATTCCCGATCGATCCTTGCCTGGACTGCTGGCGCCCGCCGTGCGCGATCTCGCGGCCCTTATCGAATATTCAGAAGGGTCTCATGAAGCGAATGCTCGTCAATGCAACTCAGGAAGAGGAGTTGCGAGTCGCACTGGTTGATGGACAAAGAATCTACGATCTGGACGTCGAGAACCACACGCGGGAGCAGAAAAAATCCAACGTCTATAAGGGTCGCATCACCCGGGTAGAGCCCAGTCTCGAAGCCTGCTTCGTCGACTATGGCGCCGAGCGCCACGGGTTCCTGCCGCTGAAGGAAATCTCCAAGCAGTACTTCAAGGCGCAGCCCGCCCAGGGCACGCGGATGAACATCCGCGAGCTGGTGAGCGAGGGCCAGGAAGTCCTCGTCCAGGTCGAAAAGGAGGAGCGCGGCAACAAGGGCGCGGCGCTCACCACCTTCATCAGCCTGGCCGGCCGCTTCCTGGTGTTGATGCCCAACAACCCGCGCGCCGGCGGCGTGTCGCGGCGCATCGAAGGTGAGGACCGCGAGCAGCTGCGCGAGGCGCTCGACCATGTGCAGATTCCCGAAGGCATGGGCGTCATCGTGCGCACCGCCGGGGTGGGCCGCTCCGCCGAGGAGCTGCAATGGGATCTCGCCAATCTCCAGGAGGTCTGGAAGGCCATCGTCGAGGCCGCGGAGGGTCGTCCCGCTCCCTTCCTCATCTACCAGGAATCGAAGGCCATCATCCGCGCGCTGCGCGACTATCTCGCCGATGACATCGGCGAGATCCTGATCGACAACCGGGAAGTGTTCACCGAGGCGCAGCAGTACATGCAGCGGTTCATGCCCGCCATGCTGCGCAAGCTGAAGTATTACGAGGACGCGGTCCCGCTGTTCACGCGCTTCCAGATCGAGAACCAGATCGAGTCGGCCCATTCCCACAAGGTCACCCTGCCCTCCGGCGGCTCCATCGTCATCGACCACACCGAGGCGTTGGTGTCCATCGACATCAACTCGGCCCGCGCCACCCGCGGCACGGACATCGAAACCACCGCGTTCAACACCAACCTGGAGGCGGCCGACGAGATCGCCCGCCAGCTGCGCCTGCGCGACATCGGCGGCCTGATCGTCATCGACTTCATCGACATGGAGTCGCAAAAGAATCAGCGCGCCGTGGAGGACCGGCTGCGCGAAGCGGTGCGCCAGGACCGTGCCCGCATCCAGATCGGCCGCATCTCGCGCTTCGGCCTGCTCGAGCTCTCGCGCCAGCGCCTGCGCCCGTCGATCTCGGAGTCGACCAACATCGTCTGCCCGCGCTGCAGCGGCCGCGGCACCATCCGCAGCGTGGAGTCGCTCGCGCTCGCGCTGTTGCGCCTCATCGGCGAGGAGGCGCGCAAGGAGCGCACCGTGAAAGTCATCGCCCAGTTGCCGGTGGACGTGGCGACCTACCTGTTCAACGAGAAGCGCGACTGGCTCAACAACATCAGCGCCAAGAGCGAGGTGGACATCGTCCTGGTGCCGAACAAGTACATGGAGACGCCTGCGTACGAGATCCGCCGGGTGCGCGACGACGAGGCCCAGCTGCCCGAGAACGCGATGCCCAGCCACCAGATGCCCGCCGCGCCGGAGATCGCCATCGACGAGTCCGGCCGCGACAAGCGTCCGCTCGCGCCCGCTCCCGCCGTGGCCAGCGCGGGCATCGCCAGCCTGCCC
>QGUO01000463.1 GCA_003242495.1 Pseudomonadota bacterium
CGGCCAACACGCCGTTGCCTCAGTATGTGGGGCTGGCGTCCGAGTTCGAGCTGGTCGACGTGAACGTTCACTGGGACGCGCGCCTTGGCCGCTATGGTCTGCGCCTGGATCTCAACTACCTTCGCAATCTCGAGTTCGATGCGGAGGAAATCTGGACACGGGCCGCGGGCAACATCGTCAACAACTTCGGCGGCACCGGCGGGACGACGCTGGCGGACTTCGAGAGCGGTGGCGAGGCCTACATGCTCGAGGCGGCATTCGACATGCCGGGTTTCCGTCCGGGCTCGACCTGGCGGCTGTTGGCGGGCTACAAGCGCATCGAGCCGGATGCACTGCCCGATGCGTACAACGACACGACCTTCCACCTGGGCGGCACCAACGCACGGGGGTACTACCTCGAAACCGCCTATGCGCTCCATGAGGGAGTATGGCTCGGCGCCCGCTGGACGGCGAGCAAGGAAGTGTATGGGGCGCCACTGGCGATCGATACGCTGCAGATCGAGCTCAATGCGCGCTTCTGAAGGTGAGGTTATGACGCGGATCTTTCGCTTGCCGTCCAAACGGCTCGTCTCGTCTTGCCTGCCGTCACTGGCGGCGGCGCTGAGCCTGCTGCTGACTGCGGTGCCGGCCCAGGCGCAACAAAGCCGCAGCATCGAGGAGCGACTGCGCGCGCAGCTGCACCTGACGACGGCGCAGCTGCACGCCGTGCAGAACGAGCTGGCTGCGCTCAAGGCCGGTTTGGGGTCGTCCGCGGGGGGCGCTGCGGAGAACGCGGACGAGCTGGCGTCTCTCGGCCAGGAGCTGGCGCGCGTCAAGGCGCAGCTGGCCGCGGAGCGTGAGGCTCGTAGCCGGCTGGCCGGCGACAGTCGGCAGGCGCGTGAGGCCGTGGAGAAGGCGAATGCGCTGGTTGCGCAGTATCGCGATGCCTACGACGAGTTGCTGAGGCTGGCCCGGGCGTCTGAGGCAGAGCGTCAGCGGCTGAACGCGACGCTCGAGCGTCAGCGTACGGCGCTCGACCAGTGCGCAGCCAAGAACGCGGCGCTCCATGCCTTGGGCCAGGAGATCCTGAATGCCTACGAGCGTGTGGACCTGGGAGCCGTGATCGCCGCCCGACAACCTTTCGCCGCGCGGGCACGCGTCCGGCTCGAAGAAGCGGCGCAGCAGTACGGAGACAAGCTGTACGACGGGCGCTTCGACGCGCATGCCGTGACGACGCCGGCGCATGGCGACGAGGCAAACGCGCCGCCTGCCGCGCCATAGTCCCGGCGAAAGGACGATGAGGCCGCGACCGCACGCCGGCCGCAAGCAGCGCCCCCACGAAGCGGCGACCCGTGGGACACGCGTCACGGGCACCGGCGAGATTGCGCCGCGTGCGTACCAAAGAGCGTCCTCGACGGGTGAGTCTGCCCTGCCCCTCGTCTCGCAGGAAGCCGTCGTCGAGCGCGGATTTCGTCACGCCGCTGTCACGTGCTGGGGGCGCCCGCTCCCGGACACGCAGGATCGGGCGCGCTCTTCTGGACTGCGCCGGCCCATGGCGACGCTTGATTCACCGTGGTGTCAGGGCATGACGCATCGCCTCGATGACTGCGACGGCGTGCGGCGCATGCGTGACACCGGCCTGACACGAAACCGTCATGAACCATGCCTAGCATGGATCTTCGTTGGAATGGCACGGCGTATTGTGTGCTCGTGTCCTCGCCTGCTTGCCCCTGTCGTCGATGCGTTCGACAGGGACCCTCCACCGAAGAGTCGCCATGCGCAACGGGGTCACGATTCGGGTCATCTGCTGCGCCGCGCTCGCCGCCGTGCCGGCGCTTGCGTTGCTGCCGCATGCACAGGCATCCGGCGGCGCGCACGATATGCGGCAGCGTTTCGATATTCCGTCGCAGCCCCTGGCTGAGGCGCTCAGAGTCTATGCGCGACAGGCCGGTGTGACCGTGTTCTTCGACGGTGAGCTCGCAGCAGGGCGGCATTCGAGCCCGGTGCGTGGAGATCTCGCGCCGGGCGAAGCCTTGCAAACGCTTCTCGCCGGAAGCGATCTGCAGGCGCGCTACACCTCCCACCTGTCTTTCACCCTCACCCGACAGGACAGGCCGTCGGGTGACCTCGCGAGCCCGCACTCGCCGGCCTGGCAGACGCGCGGATACGTTCGCAGGGTGCAGGCCTCGCTCGAGCGTGCGCTGTGCCAGTCCCCGGACACGCAACCGGGCGACTACCGCGCCGTGGTGCAACTCTGGCTGGGCGAAGCGGGTGACGTGCAACGAGTTCACTTTGCCGGATCGACCGGATGGCCCGACCGGGATGCGGCCATCGCGACGTCGCTGCGCTCGATCTCGATCGAGCCGCTGCCGGATGGAATCGAGCAGCCTCTGACGCTGCTTCTGTTGCCACGGAGCGCGCACAGCACCGACGTCTGTGCGGCATCGATGGCCGACGCCGGGTAGCGGGTCACGATGGACGATAGCACTCCCGGCCTGCTGCGCAGGCTTCTCGTGACGGGCTACGCCGATTTCCGGAACCGCTTGCGGCGGCGCCTGAGCTCGGAGGAGTTCGTCGATGACGTGTTGCACGAGACGTTCCTGCGAGTCGAGCGCATGCGCGACACCGGTCCGGTCAAGAGTCCGATGTCCTACCTGATGCGTGTGGCAATGAACGTCGCCGCAGACCGCTGGGAAAGCAATGCCCGCTTGCTGGACTTCGTCGAGGTCGAGGAACTCCTGCATTTCGCGGACGAGGCCCACGAGACCGCGCGCGTCGGCGCAGCCCGCATCGAGATCGACGCACTGGAAAAAGCCCTTGCGGAGCTGCCCTACCGTCGCCGGGAAATCTTCATTGCCTCGCGGGTCGAAGAGCTGCCGCACAAGGAAATCGCGCGCCGCTTCGGCGTGTCCGTGCGCATGGTGGAGCGTGAGATCAAGGCCGCGCTGGTGCATTGCGCGCAACGCCTCGACCGCGCGGTGATTCAGCGGTTCGGTCCCGGTGCAGGAAAGAAGTCTTAAAGGATATGCCGGGCTGGAAAACCCCATGTGATGAACGGGCGGCGCTCGAGTCGCAGGCGCTGGCGTGGATCGTGCGTCTGACCTCGGGAGAGGCCACCCTGGAAGACGCCGAGGCATTCCGGCGCTGGCGTGGGCAAAGCCTGGCTCACGCCCGGGCCTTGGCCGAGATGGCGCGGGTCTGGCCGGCGTCGCGA
>QGUO01000047.1 GCA_003242495.1 Pseudomonadota bacterium
CCCCGGTGATCAGGATGCGCCCCGCGCCATTGTGTTGCGACGGGCCCCGGGGCTCACCGGGCGACGACGTCTGCGAAGGCACCTGCAGCTTCACTTGCGAACCCATGCTCGACCTCTCAAGCGTTGCCTGAGAACGATGGCCGGTGACGCGCCGCTTCAGGGGGCGCGTGCGCCTTCGACCGATGCATCGCGGGCGACGGCGGCCGCGCTGCGCCGCCGCCGTCGCCCGGCGCGTAAGCGTCGCTCCACGTCGTGAATGGTGAGCGCCAGCCCCGTCTGCAACGCCGTGCCCGGCTGCCAGCCGAGCACTTCACGCGCCAGCGAGATGTCCGGGCGGCGGCGCGGTGGATCATCCTTTGGAAGCGGACGGCATACGATGGACGAGCGCGATCCGGTGAGCTGAACGATGAGCCGGGCAAGCTCGACGATGGGCACTTCTGCCGGATTGCCGATGTTGATGGGGCCGTGGCAACGGTTGCGCTCGTCCATCATGCGCACGATGGCCTCGATCATGTCGTCGACGTAGCAGAACGAGCGCGTCTGGCGTCCGTCGCCATACACCGTGATCGGCCGGTTGCGCAGCGCCTGACAAATGAAATTGACCACCACGCGACCATCGTTCAGGCGCATGCGGGGTCCGTAGGTATTGAAGATCCGCGCGATACGCACGCTCACCGCGAAGCGCGTGCTGTAGATGTAACAAAGCGTTTCGGCGCAGCGCTTGCCCTCGTCGTAACAGGCACGCGGACCCATGGTGTTGACGTGCCCCCAGTAGTGCTCGTTCTGCGGATGCACGCTGGGATGCCCGTAGATCTCGCTGGTCGAGGCCTGGAACATGCGCACGGCGCTGCGTCGTGCCAGGCGCAGAAGATTGTCCGTGCCGCGAATGCTGGTGAACAGCGTGCCCAGGGGATTGCGCTGGTAGTGCAGCGGCGATGCCGGGCAGGCCATGTTGTAAATCGCGCCCACGCGCTCGAAGCGCAGCGCATCGAGCTCACTGACGTCCATTTCGCGCAGCGTGAACCGTGGATGCGCGAGCAGGTGCTCGATGTCCGCGCGGCTGCTGGTCGAGAAGTTGTCGATGCATACCACCGTCTCGCCCGCATGCAGCAGGCGCTCGCACAAGTGCGAGCCAAGGAACCCGGCGCCGCCCGACACCAGCACCGGCCGGTGCGGCGCGACGCTCGCCGACATGCCGAACGCATCGCCATCTTCGCGCGCGCGAGCTCCGAGGCGCGCCTCACGCCCGGTGTCCGCTCCGCACGCTGGCTCGCGGCCGGATGTCTCGCGTCGTGAAGATGCGCGGGCATTGTCCACTGGCGTGATCCTCGATGATCAGTCGCCAGTCGTGGAGCAACATCCGTGCCGCTCACGCGCAACGCCGCAACTCCCTGCGAGCAACATCTTCTTCCCGGAGCTGCGTGTTCCTCACTCGCCAATCATGAAAAAACGTTACATGCCTCCGGCACGGCTTACATGCATGTCGCAAGCACACTCCGGCACGGCCGCGCCGGGACGCGCGTGATGTGCGCACCGATACGCACCCGTGCTGTTTGCATGCTTCGTGCATGCGTCGTGGGTCGCACACGTCGGCACACCGTCTGCCGGCCTTCACACCCGTTGTGGGATTTCCCGCGAGACGCGCGAGGTGAACTTTGGACAGGCCATCGGTACGAGTTGGATTGGTTGGTGTAGGTAACTGCGCTTCGTCGTTCGTCCAGGGACTCGCCTACTATCGCCACGTGCGCGGCGGCAAAGCGCCGCCGGGCCTGATGAACGTGAGCATCGGCGGCTACCGGGTGGGCGACGTGGAGATCTCCGCAGCCTTCGACATCACCGCGGAGAAGGTTGGACAGGACGTCGCGCAGGCCATTCTTGCGCGCCCCAACAACACGCGGCGTTTCGCCGAGGTCGCGCCGCTCGGCGTGCGCGTCGAGCGAGGACGCACGCTCGACGGGCTCGGCCGCTACCTCAAGGAGGAGCTGACCGAATCGGAACGCCCTGAAGCCGACGTGACGCGCGTGCTGCGCGAGACACGCACTCACGTGCTCGTTTCCTATCTCCCGGTCGGCGCGCAGCTCGCCAGCGAGTGGTACGCCATGCGCGCGTTGGAGGCCGGCTGCGCCTTCGTGAACTGCATTCCCGTGTTCATTGCCTCGCGGGCGGACTGGCGGCGGCGCTTCGAACACTGCGGGCTGCCGCTCATCGGCGATGACGTCAAGAGCCAGGTCGGCGCCACCATCGTACACCGCATACTCGCGCACCTGTTCGCCGAGCGCGGCGTGCGGCTCGACCGCAGCTATCAGCTGAACTTCGGTGGCAACTCGGATTTCAAGAACATGCTGGAGCGCGAACGGCTCGAATCCAAGAAGGTCTCCAAGACGCAGTCGGTGATGAGCCAGACCGAGATCGACTCCGACAGCATGCACGTCGGCCCAAGCGATCACGTCGCCTGGCTCACGGACCGCAAGTGGGCTTACATCCGCATGGAGGGCACGGCGTTCGGCGACACACCGCTCAACCTGGAGCTCAAGCTCGAGGTGTGGGATTCGCCGAACTCCGCCGGCGTGGTGATCGACGCGGTGCGCTGCGCCAAGCTGGCACTCGACCGGCGCATCGGCGGCGCTCTCATCGGGCCGTCCAGCTATTTCATGAAGTCCCCGCCGCAGCAGTTCTCCGATGACGAGGCACGCCGGCTCACGCAGCGTTTCATCAGGAACGGCGGCCGCGCGTCGGGTTCACGGAGCTCCCGTCGTGACTACCCGGTTCCTGTTGATCAGGCACGCCAGCTGCGTGCGAATGGGTGAGGTGCTGGCCGGCCGCCGCCTCGAGGCACCGCTCAGTCCCGTCGGGCAACGCGAGGCACGGGCGCTCGCCGCAGCGATGAGCCAGGCCCACGACGTGATTCTGCAGACTAGCCCGCGGCAGCGCACCCTGTGCACCGCGGCCGCGATCGCGGCCGCAACCGGTGTGTCGCCCACGACCGAGCCGGCGCTCGACGAGGTGGACTTCGGCGAGTGGACGGGACGGACATTCCTGGAGCTCGAGGCCGATCCGCGCTGGCGGCTGTGGAATGAGTCGCGTGCCACGCAACGCGCGCCGGGCGGCGAAAGCATGCTCGAGGTGCAGACGCGCATTCTCGCGCACCTCGCCCGCCAGCGGGCGCGTCACCACGGACGCTGCATCGTACTGATCACCCACGCGGAACTGATTCGCTGCGCGCTGCTGCATTACATGGGGGCGCCGCTCGATGCCTGGCGTGGGATCGAGATCGGGCCGGCCTGCGTATCCACGCTGGACATCGACGATGGCGGCGCGCAAGTGGTGACGCTCAATGAGCGTATCCCCGTCAGTGGCATCCCGATCCTGCCCCGGACATGAGGAACGCGCAGTGAAGATCGTCGTCTTCGGCCTCACCATCAGCTCTTCGTGGGGTAACGGACATGCCACGCTGTGGCGCGGCTTGTGCAAGGCGCTCGCCCGGATGGGCCACACAGTGGTGTTCTTCGAGCGCGACGTCGAGTACTACGCCGCCACGCGCGACTGGCAGGGCATCGCGCACTGCGAGCTCGTGCTCTACGCCGACTGGCCCTCGGTCGCCCCACGCGCCAGACTCGAGCTGCGCGCCGCGGACGTCGCCATCGTCACCTCCTACTGTCCGGACGCACGCGCCGCGACGCAGCTCATGCTCGACGCCTCCCGGCCCGTCACCCTGTTCTACGATCTCGATACGCCCGTGACGCTCGCCGAGCTCGACCACCACGGCTGCGTGGCCTACATCGGCGAGCGTGGGCTGGCGGACTTCGACCTGGTCCTGAGCTACACGGGCGGCCCGGCGCTGTGCGCACTCGAGCGGCGACTGGGGGCGCGGCGCGTGGCCACGCTGTACGGCCACGCGGACCCGGAAACGCACTGCGCGGTTGCGGCCGTTACCGCGCATCGCTGCGCGCTCTCCTATCTGGGCACCTACGCGGCAGACCGCCAGGCGGCGCTCGCTGCGCTGTTCGTGGAGCCCGCCCGGGCACGCCCGACGCTGCGCTTTCTCATCGCCGGCGCGCAGTACCCCGGCGATTTTCCCTGGTCCCCGAACATCTACTTCGTGCGCCATTTGGCGCCGAGCGGCCACGCCGCCTTCTTCTGTTCCTCGCGTCTGACGCTCAATGTGACCCGTCGCGCCATGGCCACCATGGGGTGGTGCCCGTCCGGCCGTCTGTTCGAGGCGGCTGCCTGTGGAACGGCGGTGCTGTCCGATGCCTGGTGCGGCCTCGAATCCTTTTACGCGCCCGGGCACGAGATCCTGGTGGCGCGCACCACCGAGGATGTGCTGGCGGCGCTCGAGCTCGATGATCACACCATCGGGCGCATCGCCTGCGCGGCGCGCGAGCGCACGCTCGACGAGCACACCTCGCGGCATCGCGCGGCGCGGCTGGTCGCGCTCATCGAAGACCTGCGGTGCGTGGACCGGCGTCACGCCCCGTCCCCTGCTGCGGTGACGCGCGAGGTGCAGACCGGGCGCGACCACGGCGAGCCGGTGCGATTCGATCCTCAGGGAGGGCCGTAGTCATGTGGGGCATCGTTCCGGCGGCCGGCCGCGGCAGCCGCATCCAACCACTGGCCTTCTCCAAGGAGCTGTTGCCGGTGGGCTCGCGCACCCTGGACGCGCGTCAGCGACCGTGCGCGGTGAGCGAATACCTGCTCGAACGCCTGGTGCGCGGTGGCGCCGACAAAATCTGCTTCGTCATCTCGCCGGGCAAGTCGGACATCATCGAGTACTACGGTGCACGGTTCGAGTCGAGCGCCCTGGTGTATGTCGTGCAGCCCGAACCGGCGGGCCTGTGCGATGCGATCTTCCGTGCCGGTCCGCTCATCGCCGAGCACGAGGTCGTGACCATCGGCCTGCCGGACACGGTGTGGTTCCCGGCCGATGCGCTCGAGACCCTGCCGGAGGATGTGCTTTCGTTCCTGTTGTTCCCGGTCGAGGATCCGCAGTTCTTCGATGCCGTGCTCACCGACTCCGAGCAACGCGTCGAGGAGATCCGGGTCAAGCAGCCGCAACCCGGCTCGCACTGGATCTGGGGGGCCATCAAGATGCCCGGCACGATTTTCCATGCGCTGCATCGCCTGTGGCTCGAACGCGAGCGCGGCGACGAATACCTGGGCACGCTGGTCAATGCCTGGCTGCGAGGCGGCGGGCAGGCACTCGGCATTCGCGCCGGCACCTCCTATGTGGACGTGGGAACCGTGCACGGCTACCGGATGGCGATGCGGCTGCTGAGCGCTGCGTCGGCCGACCACGGGAGCGACGCGCCCCCCGGCGCCACGGCTTCCGCCGGCGCGCCCGGCCATGACGCTCTCGACCGCAGCGCACGCGCGACCGACGGTAGGACGGCGCAGCCATGATCGAAGCAGTCATGATCTGGAACGAGCCCAACAACAAGTCACACTGGGATCCGCAGGTGGATCCCGAGTGGCGCCTGTTTGCGAACATGGCCGCTCTCGCCGGCGAAGCGATCAAGGCCGAGAATCCGCACCTGCTGCGCGTGCTGGGCGGCATCTCTCCCATCGATCCGGACTTCATCCGCAACATGAGTGCCCAGGGAGTGCTCGAGCACGTCGACGTGGTGGCCGTTCATGGTTTTCCGCTCGACTGGAATCTCTGGCAGATCCACGAGTGGCCGGAGAAGATTGCCGCGATCCGCGCGGTCACCGCGCTGCCGGTGTGGGTGACCGAGGTCGGTGTCTCGACCTTCGGCGCAGAGGAAATCCAGGTGTGGGGGCTCGAGCGCACTGCGCAGCTACTCGTCGGCCAGACGCCGCGCATCCATTGGTACAGCCTGTACGACCTGCCACGCGCGTGGGAAGCCACCACTCGCCACCGCGAGGCCGAGGGCTCCTCGTACTACCGGCATTTCTACATGGGCCTGCTGCGTGAGGACGGCTCGCCCAAGCCCGCCCTGACCACCTTCGCCCGTCACACGCCCACCCTCGGGCTGTGCCAATGGTTTCATTTCCAGGACCATCGACTCGACGACGCGGTGGCCTGGATGAAGCGCCTGGGCGTGCGTCACGTGCGCACGGGGCTGTCATGGTCGGACCGGCATCGCCCGGACGCCCTCGCCTGGTTCGACCGGCAGATGCATGCCCTGGCCGACTTCGACGTCACGCTCACGTTCTGCTTCACACCCGAACATCGTGGGATCATGCCGCACCACACCAGCGCACCGCGTGTGCCCGGCGAGTACGCCGAGTTCTGTGCGGAAATGGTGGCCCGCTACGCACCGGGACGCTGTGCGTCGCGACCCTCCCTGGCATGGGACGCCCAGCCGGCGCTGCCGGGAGGTTGATTCATGCGCGCCTTCCTCCTGGTGCTGGATTCGCTCGGTGTCGGCAGCGCGCCGGATGCAGCGCGCTTCGGCGACGCCGGAGCCGACACCCTGGGGCACATCGCAGAGCACTGTGCAGCGGGGCGCGCCGACGTGCGCGGCGGGCGCTGCGGTCCGCTCGCGCTGCCCAACCTTGCCGCCCTGGGGATCGGCCGGGCATGCGAGCTCGCCACCGGGCGCATCCCGCCCGGCCTCGAACCTGGCAACGGCATGCGCGGCGGCGCCGGCTGCGCGGCGGAGGTCTCGACCGGCAAGGATTCGCAATCGGGCCATTGGGAAATCGCAGGCGCACCAGTCACCTTCGAGTGGGGCTACTTCCCGGCCACCTCGCCGTGCTTCCCGCCGGACATCGTCGCCGAGCTGTGCCGGCGCGCCGATCTTCCGGGCATCCTGGGCAATTGCCATGCGTCGGGAACGGCCATCGTCGACGCGCTCGGCGAGCGTCACCTGCGCACCCTGGAGCCCATTTGTTACACCTCCGCCGACAGCGTGTTCCAGATCGCCGCCCATGAGCACGCCTTCGGCCTGCAACGCCTGTACCGCACCTGTGAGATCGCCCGCGAGCTGCTCGATCCGCTCCGGATCGGGCGCGTCATCGCGCGCCCGTTCGTCGGCCGCGGCGCCGGCGATTTCGAGCGCACCGCGAACCGGCGCGACTACGGCGTGCCGCCACACGACACGACGGTATTGCGCCTGGCGATTCGGGCCCGACGACAGGTCGTGTCCGTGGGCAAGATCGGCGACCTGTTCTGCCATGAGTCGACCGGACTGGAAATCAAGGGCGGTGCGAACGCTGCGGTGTTCGATGCCCTGCTCCGCGCAGCCGAGCGGCTCGACGCAGGCGGCCTGTTGTGCGCCAACTTCGTGGATTTCGACACGCTGCATGGACACCGGCGCGATCCGGCCGGTTATGCCGCCGCGCTCGAAGCCTTCGATGCGCGCCTGCCGGAGCTCGAAGCGCTGTTACGGCCCGGCGATCTGGTCATCCTCACCGGCGATCACGGCTGCGATCCCACGTGGCGCGGCACGGATCACACTCGCGAGTTCGTTCCCATCCTGGCCTTCGGCCCGCAGCAGCCCTCGCGCGACCTCGGCCGGCGCGCCAGCTTCGCCGACATCGGCGCCACCCTCGCTGCGCACCTCGACCTGCCACCGACCCCACACGGCCTGCCGCTGTGGCGGGTGCCCTGAGACATCCCGGGCGGAACCCGGCGTCGCCTTGGCCTCGAAGGGCGGCTACACCGATGTGCTCGAAGTGGACGCCGCGGGGTTCATCCGGCGCTGCCCCGACCGGTCGGAAGCGCAGTCGTAGCCTGGGCCGCCGCTGACGGCGGCGCGGACCGAGCGGCGTGACGCTCGAGCAGCCGCTCGATGTGCATGCGGATGTGAGCCGCCTCGGCCGGCGTGTTGGCCAGCGCGATGGCCTTGTCGAACGCCACGCGGGCCTCGTCGGGCCGGTCGAGTTGCATGAGCAACGCACCCTTGACGCCGAAGAAATGGAAATATCCCGACAACTTCGCCGCGAGCGGCTCGATCATCTGCAAGGCCGCTTCCGGTCCGCGCAGCTTGGCCACCGCGACCGCCCGATTGAGCGTCACCACCGGCGAGGGCTGCATGGTCTCGAGCATGGCGTAAAGCCGGTCGATTTCGGCCCAGGCCGTATCCTCCGGTCGGGCGGCTTGGGCGTGCACGGCCGCGATGGCCGCTTGCACCTGGTACGGTCCGGGACGCCCGTGGCGCAGCGCCTTCTCGGTGAGCACCAGGCCTTCGGCGATCATCTCCCGGTTCCACAGCCCGCGATCCTGATCCTCCAGCAGCACGATGTTGCCGCTCGCATCGAGCCGTGCGTCGAGGCGGGCATGCTGCAACAGCAGGAGCGCGGTCAGTCCCATCACCTCGGGCTCGCCCGGAAACAGCCGCAGCAGCAGTCGCGCCAACCGGATCGCCTCCTCACACAAGGCGGCGCGCACATGGCTTTCGCCGCCGCTGGCGGCGTAGCCCTCGTTGAACAGCAGGTAGATCATGGCCGACACGGTGGCGACACGCTCGGCGCGCGCCTGGGGACCCGGCGCCTCGAACGGCACGTCCGCCGCGGCGATGCGGCGTTTCGCACGCGTGATGCGCTGTTCCATGGCGCTCTCGCTGACCAGGAAGGCGCGTGCGATCTCCTTGACGGTCAATCCCGAGACGATGCGCAGCGCCAGCGCGATCTGCTGGGTGACCGGCAGCTCGGGATGACAGCACACGAACAGCAGGCGCAGGATGTCGTCGCGATAATGGGAGTTATCAAGACGCTCGGCCATTTCCATCTCGGCATCCTCGGTGTGCGAGATCGCCGCCTCATCGGGCAGCGACTCATGACGACTGCGACGCCTGACCTCGTCCAGCGCGTAGTTGCGTCCGACGAGGATCAACCAGGCGGCCGGGTCGCGCGGCGGCCCATTGACCGGCCAGCGCCTGACGGCACGCAGACAGGCTTCCTGGAACGCCTCCTCCGCGGTGTCGAGATCACGGAAATAACGCAGCAGCGCGCCCATCGCCTGCGGGCGCGCGGCCGAGAGCAGCGGATCGATCCAGCTGAGGTCCGTCACGGGGCTTCGCCTCGAGGTACGTCGAGCCGCGACCATGATACCGGGCGGATCTCGAGGGCGCCCGAGTCGGGCGTACGACAGCACTGCCCGATTCGTCGGGCGGTCTCGATCGCCTCCTCGAGCGTCGCGCATTCCACCAGGTAGAGGCCGAGCAACTGCTCCTTGGTTTCGATGAACGGCCCGTCGATGACCATGGATTGGTTGGTCCCACGCACCGTGGTGGCGGTCGTGGTGGGCATCAGACGAACCACCGCGCCCAGCCTGCCTTCGGCGGCCAGCTCGCGTTGCAGGGCGAGATGCCGGGCGAGGAGCGCCTCGTCGTCCTGGCGGCTGCGAGCGGCGGCCACGGCTTCGGACGCGTAGATGAGCACGGAATAGAGCATGTCGGGACTCCCGTCGGGCAGACTCAGCTCCAAGGACGGAGCGGCGGGAAGGATTCCGACAATGACTTGCGCCGGAGCGCCGCGCGGGGTCAGGGCGGGGACCGGGCGGCGGTTACGGCCGGGCGGCTCATTCGAGCGCGCGGTACTCGTTCAAGCGGTTGTACAGTGTCTTGAGGCTGATGCCGAGCAGCGCCGCAGCCCGCGTCTTGTTGCCGTGGCAGCGCTTGAGGGTCTCGAGAATCATCACCCGCTCGACCTCGGCGAGCGTCATGCCGTGCTTTATGTACAGCCTGTCGGACTCGCCGGTCGCGGCGGAGAACTGCCCATTGCCCAGAAACGCGCCGCGCAGATCGAGCTCGCGGTCGGCCATGATGAAGGCCCGCTGCACGACGTTGTACAGCTCACGCACATTTCCGGGCCAGTCGTGCTCGCGCAAGAACGCTTCTGAATTGCTCGACAGACGCTTGTCGCTGCCTTCCGCGCGATTGAGACACGCGAGGAAGTGGCGCGCGAGGAGCTCGACGTCGTCGCCGCGCTCGCGCAGCGGCGGGATCTGGATGGAAAATACGGCCAGCCGATACAGCAGGTCGGCACGCAGCCGTCCCTGGGCGACCGCCTCGGCCGGATTGCGGTTGGTTGCCGCGATCACGCGCGCCTCGACCGGCATTTCACGTTCGCCCCCGATGCGGCAAATCACGCCCGACTCGAGCGCGCGTAGCAGCTTGACCTGCATCTCCAGCGGCATCTCCCCGATCTCGTCGAGAAACAACGTGCCGCCGCCCGCGCGCTCGAAGTAGCCGATTTGTGTGCGGATCGCACCAGTAAAGCTGCCGCGCTCGTGCCCGAACAGCTCGGCCTCGATGAGCGATGCGGGAATGGCGCCGCAATTGACCGCGACGAAGGGCCCCGAGCTGCGCCCACTGCATTCGTGGATGGTGCGTGCGACCAGTTCCTTGCCGGTGCCGCTCTCGCCCGTGACCAGCACCGAGACCCGCGTCGGGGCCACGCGCTCGATCTGATTGAACACCTCGGTCATGAGCGGACAGCGGCTCAGCAGATTGCCGAGCCCGTTACGAGCTCGCCGCAACGACGCGACCGGTTCAGGAGCGGCGAGCCGCTGGCGCCACGCTCCAGCCTTGCCCGTATCTTCCATCAGTGTCGCGTCGTTCATGAACCCTCCCGGGCAGGAATCCAAGGCTGCGATCGCTGCACGGGTCCTGTGATCGAGTCGCCCCTCCCTGCAGTCGATCCAGGCGCCGCACACCTCCGGGCACTGCAACCGAAGCGCCGTATCCTCGAAGGAACGGCGTGCTGCGCAGGCGAGAGGTCGGTCGAACGATCGGGCAACGCATCGCGGGCGCGTTGCACGCAAGACAACGAACACCTGAGTACATGGGTTCCCTGTGCGGCAGCGCCGGGATGGTGCCTGCCGATCGCACGACGAATGTTGCGATTTGCGCCCCCTCCCGATCACGGCAGATCTCCGCGGCTTGGCGTCGACACGCGATGGCCACCATGACGAAGCAATCGTCATGCCAGCAACGCAATGCCCATGTCGAGCACGCGCGCGGTACGACTTTGGCGTCAACGTAAGTAGAACGTTTGCAAGACTTATGCGCGCGTCTGTAACGCTTGCACGGCGCAAGCCGATGCAGCCGTGTGGGTCGCGGCCATCACGAACGGCTTGCGCCACCCCGGACTCTGCGGCTGATTTCGGCCGGCCGGCTCGCCAGGCGTGCAGCGACGCTCAGATCCCGCCCGCTTTCAGCAACACCCACACGCCCAACGCCAGAAAGACCACCGCCGCGCCGCCGCGCACCAGCTTCAGCGACAACCTGTGCGCGGCCGCCTTGCCGAGCAACACCGCGGGCACGTTGGCCAGCATCATGCCGGCCGTGGTCCCGACCACGACGGCGAACAGCGCGGAGTATTTCGCAGCGAGCGCCACGGTGGCGACCTGCGTCTTGTCGCCCATCTCGAGCAGGAAGAAGGCCACCAGCGTGGTGACGAAGACACCGAAGCGCGGGGTCAGCGGCTTGGCGTCGCTGTCGTCGCACTTGTCAGGGACGAGCGTCCAGGCTGCCATGGCGATGAAACCCAGGCCGAGCACCCAGCGCATCACCTCGGGTCCCGCGGCGGCAGCGGCCCAGGCTCCGACCAGCGCAGCACACGCATGATTGGCGAGCGTGGCGACGAAGATGCCACCGACGATGGGCAGCGGCTTGCAGTAACGCGCCGCGAGCACCAGAGCGAGCAGCTGGGTCTTGTCGCCGATTTCGGCCAGGGCGACGACGCCCGAAGAAACGAGAAAGGCTTCCAAGTGTTTCACTCCAGGGCCGCCGCAGACACATCGACCTCACGTCTTCCGGCCCCGAGAAGAAGACGAGCGGTCGAAGGTCTCACCAGGCACTGAAGCTGCCTGCACCACGGCCTTTGGGCCAAGTATGTTGATGCAGGCCTCCCGACTCGCCGCGCCGGCGAGCAAGGAGCGGTTACTCCCCTAAGACGGCACCAAGCCTAGCTCATGCAAACGGTGCTGTCGAACCGGGGAACCCCGATACGTTCTGAATGAGAATCGTTCCGTACGCAGCCGTCGGCAGACGTTTCAGAACCGCACGGTGAGGCCCACCGCCAGCATGTCGATGTCGCCGGTGCCGGTCTCGTCGCTGCCAACGCCCATGACCCGCGTGTACTCGGCGCGCAGCGCATAGATTTCCAGGAAGCGCAGCGCCAGCCCCGCGCCGACGAGCCAGTCCACGCTGCTGCCCGAGGTGCGCGTCGCGAACGCACCGCGCTCCAGGGCGCTGGCGAACACGGTCAGTTCGTGCGAGCCGAACAGCAGCCCTGCGCGCCCATACGCCTCGATCGAGTAGCTCAGAGGCAGGAAACCGAGCGCCGACACCGAGATGCCGCGGGTGCGCGTCTTGAGGTTGATGTCGAGTGTATCCGCGCCGTCGTCGAAGGCGCCGGGCGTCGAGGAGTCGTAGTTCACCTTGCCGTAGTCGGTGTAGGAGGCCTCGAAGCCTAGATTGCGCAGCAATCGGTAGCCGACCAGGAACCCATACCCGTGATCTTCGTCGTCGAACTCGGTAGCGACCGGCCCCGGCGTGAAACCGAAGAAATCGTAGAGCACGGCGTTGAAGTCGTCGAAACCGGCCTGGTCGATGTCCTTGGAGGCCTGCGCATAATACCCGCCGACGTAGAAGCCGGTCTCGAACGCCTGCGTCGTGGCCGGCGCAGCCAGCGCCCCCAGCGCCAACGTCACGCACACTGCCCACGACCTGACGCGGCAGACGCGTCGCGCTGCACCAGCGGGTGCATCGGGAGACGCCGTCCCCACCTTGTGCAACGCCATGCTGATCGTCATCGTCGCCTCCGCAATCGATCGCGCGCCAGATGCGCAACTGTACAGCAACTCGCCGCGCGCGCGCCCGGTCGACGCCGGGCGTGCAGCGAGCCGCTTTGCATACCTGCTCCATGCTGAACGCAGGCGGAACGGCGTCTCGCGCCCCGCAGCGCGCAGATCGCGGATCTCGGCGCCGGGACTGTACCAGAGCGGGGGCGCATGCGAATATCCGAACGGACCATCACCCGACCGGCCCCCTCGCAGGCATTCCCGTGGACACACTCGTCACGACGCAATGGCTGGCCGCGAACCTCGGCGCAACCGAGCTGCGCGTCATGGATGCCAGCTTCAAGATGCCCGGCATCACACCCACCGCGGCCGAGTCCTACTGCGGCCGCCACATTCCCGGTGCGGTGTTCTTCGATATCGATCGGATCGCCGACCGCGACAGTCACCTGCCGCACATGCTGCCCACAGCGGAGACGTTCGCCCGGGAGGTCGGTGCGCTGGGCATCGGCAGCAACCACCGGGTGGTGCTCTACGACCAAAGCGGCCTCGCGGGCGCCGCGCGCGCCTGGTGGATGTTTCGCGTGTTCGGGCACGAGCGCGTGGCGATCCTCGATGGGGGGCTGCGCGCGTGGCTGGCAGCGGGGCTGCCCGTCGACTCGACGCGCGTCACGCCTGTGCCCGCCCGCTTCGC
>QGUO01000048.1 GCA_003242495.1 Pseudomonadota bacterium
AGCTCGTCGCCGATGTTCACCGGCAGGTAGTTGTACACCGTGCCTTCGGAGATGCGCTGCAGTCCCTCGATGCGGATGTCGCCGACGACGAAGCGCTCACCGCTCGTCTGTCCGGCGAGCGGCTCGACCGGCTGCGCGAGCTGCGCCCGGGCGGCGCCGGGGTGCGCCATGATGGCGCCGCCGGCCGCGAGCGCAAGCGTCGCGTGGATAATGGATCTCAAACGCATTCTGTCGCCTTGAAGGTATCGGATGCCGCGGCTGCCAGTCACTAATTGAGATGTCGGGCGATGTCGTTGTAAAGCACCAGCGTCATCAGCACGATGACTGCGGCGAAGCCGATCTGCTGCCCGATCAGCAAAGTACGTTCTGAGACCGGGCGGCCTTTGACCAGTTCCGCGAGCTGAAAAAGGACCTGGCCGCCGTCGAGAATGGGGATGGGCATCAGGTTGATGATCCCCAGGCTGATACTGATGAGCGCCATCCAGTTGAGGAACACCCACCACTCCTGCTGTGCGGCGCGCGCGGCCATGCCGGAATACTCGGCGATGGTGATCGGCCCGGCAAAGCTCTTGAAGGACACGTCGCCGGTGACCACCCGGCCGATCATGCGCAGCGTGAACACCGAGGTCTCCCAGGTCTTGGCGCCCGACTGCGCGAGGGCGGCGAGCGGCCCGTAGCGTTCGACTGCGCGAATCTCCTCGAGCTTGCGGCCATTGTCGATGGGCGTGCCGCTCGGCCCCACGCCGATGCGCCCGACGGTGCGCCCCGCGACTTCATCGGCGCCGATGGTCACGGGCAGGTCCAGCACGGCGCCACCGCGGCGCACGGTGAGGGTCACGGTGCGTCCGGGATTGGGCTCCACCAGGCGCACGAGCTGATCGAAATCGGCCACCTCGGTGCCGTCGACCGCAAGGATCTCGTCACCGATCTCGACGCCGGCGGCCGCGGCCGCGCTGTCGGGCGTCAGCCGGGCGACGTCCGCCTTGAGCCGCGGACGCCAGAAATCGAAGCCCAGCCCGGGCATGAGCGCCTCCGGCTCGGTCAGCGCACGGCGCCGGTCGGCGCCCACGTGCAGCGTCACGTCGCGCGCCGCACCGTCGATGCCGCGCACCCGCATGTCGATGACGCCGTCCTCGACCAGGTCCTGCAAAATGCCGATCAGCGCCGCCTCGCGGGTCTCGACCGCGCGTCCGCCGACGGTGAGGATCATGTCCTCCTGGCGCAGCCCCGCCTCGGCGGCGATCGATTGCGGCGCGATGTCCCCGATCACGGGCTTGAGGGTGGGCATGCCCGCCAGGAACAGCACCCAGTAGGCCACGGCGGCGAACGCCAGGTTGAAGGCCGGCCCGGCAAGCAGCACCGCGATGCGCTTCCACACCGGCGCGCGATTGAAGGCCCGTGCCGCGTCCGCGGGCGCCACATTGCCCTCGCGCTCGTCGAGCATTTTCACGTAGCCGCCGAGCGGAATGGCCCCGATGACATATTCGACCGGCTCCTTGCCGCGGGTGCGCCGCCACAGCGGGCGGCCGAAGCCGATCGAGAAACGCAGCACCCGGATACCGAGGCGGCGGGCCACCCAGAAATGGCCGAACTCGTGCACCGCCACCAGCGTGCCGATGGTGACCACGAAGGCCGCGATGGCGATGAGGAAGTTGATCGGAGTATCCCAGGAAATCATGCCCATGCTCCGGGGCGGGCGCCCAACTCGGCCCGTGCCTGGCGGCGCGCCCACGCGTCGGCCGCCAGCACGTCCTCCAGCGATGCGGCGGGGCCGACACGGTGCTGCGCCAGCACATTGCCGATCACCGCCGGAATGTCTGCGAAGGCGAGCCTGCCCTCCAGAAAGGCTTCGACCGCGATCTCGTTCGCCGCGTTCAATACGGTCGGCGCCGTGCCCGCGGCCTCGGCAGCCGTCCGCGCCAGCTGCAGCGCCGGAAAGCGCTCCAGGTCCGGCGCCTCGAACTCCAGACGGCCGGCGCCGACCACGTCCAGGGATTCTACACCGGAGGCGAGCCGCTCCGGCCAACCCAGGGCGTGGGCGATGGGGGTGCGCATGTCGGGATTGCCCAGCTGGGCGAGCATGGACCCGTCCAGGTATTCCACGAAGGAATGCACGATGCTCTGTGGGTGGATCACCACCTCGACCTGGGCGGGCGGCAGGTCGAACAACAGGCAGGCCTCGATGAGCTCGAGGCCCTTGTTCATCAGCGTGGCCGAGTCCACCGAGATCTTGCGGCCCATCACCCAGCGCGGATGGGCACAGGCCTGCTCCGGGGTCACGTCCGCGAGCTCCGCCGCCGGGGTGCGCAGGAAGGGACCGCCCGAGGCGGTCAGCAGGATCCGGCGGACCCCCGCGGCCCGCTGGCCGGCGATGCACGGCGCGGGCATGCATTGGAAAACGGCGTTGTGCTCGCTGTCGACCGGTATCAGCGTGGCGCCGCCCGCGCGCACCGCCTCCATGAACAGCGGTCCGGACATCACCAGGGCTTCCTTGTTCGCCAGCAGGATGCGTTTGCCGGCGCGCGCCGCCGCCAGGCTCGACGGCAGGCCGGCGGCGCCGACGATGGCCGCCATCACGGCGTCGACCTCGGGATGCGCCGCGATCTCCGCGAGGGCCTCGGGCCCGGCGAGCACACGCGTCGGCGACCCGGCCGCCAGCAAGTCGTCCGCCAGGCGCTGCGCCGCCTCTGGATCGGCCAGGGCCGCGAAGGCGGGCGCATGGCGCAGACATTGCTCGCGCAGCTGCTCGCGGCTGCTGTGGGCGGCCAGCGCGAAGACCCGGTAGCGGTCACGGTTGCGCTCGAGCACGTCCAGCGTGCTCAGCCCGATGCTGCCGGTCGAGCCCAGCACCGCGACCCGTACCACGTTCGTATGCGAACTCATCCCAACACGTCCAACCGATCGAGGCCGACCACGAACAGCGGGGCCGCGGCCGTGACGCTGTCGATGCGATCGAGCACCCCGCCGTGTCCGGGCAGCAGGTGTCCACTGTCCTTCAGGCCCGCGTGCCGTTTGAACAGGCTTTCCGTCAGGTCGCCCACCACCGAGGCGGCCACCACCGCTACGCACAGCACCATGAACGGGCCGACGTTCACCCCGAGCCATGCGATGCCGGCGAGCGCCATGGCGCCTGCGGCGATCAGCCCACCGGCCACCCCTTCCCAAGTCTTGCCGGGGCTGACCTGCGGCGCAAGCTTGCGGCGTCCGAACCGACGTCCCGTGAAATAGGCGCCCACGTCGGCCGCCACCACCAGCAAGAGGAGAAACAACACGAGCTGCGGCCCCTGCGCCGTGGCCGTGTGCAGCTTCGACAGCGCCACCCAGGCGGGCACCAGCACCAGCATGCCGGCGATCGCCGCCGCCCTGGCGTTCGCACGCGCCGGCGAGACCACCAGCCACAACAACGCCACCAGCCACCAGGCGAGGGCCGTGGCAAGAATGATGCTCAATCCACGCTCCGTCGCGGCGAACGCCCACGCGACCAGCATGAGCAGCGCCGCGGCGCCCACGTACAGCAAACGCGCGAGCGGACGTTGCAGGCCCGAGAACTGCGCCCATTCCCAGGCGCCGGCCAGCACCGGAACGGCGAACACCAGCACCGTGGCCAGCGGCGGCAGCCAGAAGATCGCCAGGAGCACCAGGGGCGCCAGCGTCAGCGCCGTGACGATGCGCTGCCGCAACATCAGCGGCGCTCCACCTGGCCGGGCGTGAGACCGAAGCGCCGTTGTCGTCGACCGAAGAAGTCCAGTGCCGCCGCGAGCTCGGCCTCGTCGAAGTCCGGCCACAGCGCGTCCGAGAAATACAGCTCGGTGTAGGCGAGATTCCACAGCAGGAAGTTGCTGATGCGCCGCTCGCCGCCGGTGCGGATCAGCAGGTCGGGGTCGGGTAGGTCGCCGAGCGCCAGGTAGGGCGCGAGCGTCGTCTCGTCGATGTCCTCGGGGCGCATCTCCCCGGACGCGCAGCGCGCGGCGACCGTGCGTGCGGCGCGCGCGATGTCCCAGCGCCCTCCATACGCGATGGCCACCACCAGGGTCATGCGCGTGTTGCCCGCGGTGAGCCGCTCGGCGGCCGAGATGCGCTCGCGCAGCGCCGTGGAAAGCCGCTCCAGGTTGCCGACGAAGCGCAGGCGGATGCCATTGCCATGCAGCTGGTCGACCTCCGTGTCGAGCGCTTCGAGGAAGCGCCCCATGAGCATGGAAACCTCTTCCTTGGGCCGCCGCCAGTTCTCGCTCGAGAACGCGAACAGGGTGAGCACCTCGATCCCGCGGCGCGCACAGTTCTCCACGACCTGGCGCACGGCGCGCGCCCCCATCCGATGCCCGGCGGGACGCGGCAGCGCGCGCGCCGCTGCCCAGCGGCCGTTGCCGTCCATGATGACCGCGATGTGGCGCGGCAGCGCCTTTACTTCCACTCTGCTCTGTCCCCCGTGCGCGACCTTGCGTGGCGCGACCGTTCGCCGGCCTCTGCGGGGCGCAGTGAACGAGCAGTCGGGCGTGGGCGCTCTGGCATGTTCGTCATCGTTGTCGTCAACCCCGTCGCGTGCGTCCGGGTACCGCGGCCGCTTTGGCGGCCCTTGTCTTGCACATCCCGGCATCCTGCCATGCATCGACCTGCAGGACGACTCCCCTCCTCCCGGTGTGCTTCCCCGCCGCGCAACCCCATGCGTGGCGCCGACCGGTTCCCGGGGCGCCGCGTGATCATCGTGGACGGCCGATTCGCACGACGGCGCCGGCCGGCAGTCCTCCGGCCTCGCAGGCCAGCCGCGCGTCACCTCAGATCTGCATCATTTCCTTTTCTTTTTCGGCCAGCACCTGATCGATCTCGGCGACGTACTTGTCGGTGAGCTTCTGGACTTCTTCCTGTGCGCGGCGGTCGTCGTCCTGCGACACCAGTTTCTCCTTGAGCATGTCCTTGAGCTCGTTCATCACGTCGCGGCGCACGCTGCGCACGGCGACGCGGGCATTCTCCGCCTCGTGCCGCACCACTTTGATCAGGTCGCGGCGGCGCTCCTCGGTGAGCGCCGGCATCGGCACGCGGATCACGGTGCCGGCAGTGTTGGGCATCAGGCCGAGATCGGACTTCATGATGGCCTTCTCGATCGCCGGCACCAGGTTCTTCTCCCAGGGGGTCACCGTGAGCGTGCGCGCATCCTCCACGGCGATGCTCGCCACCTGCTGCAGGGGCACTTCGCTGCCGTAATAATCGACCCGAATGTGCTCGAGGAGACTGGTGTGCGCGCGGCCGGTACGCAGCTTCTTCAGCTCGTTGCGCAATGCGCCCACGCACTTCTGCATGCGCTCTGCGGCGTCCTTTTTGATGTCTTCCAGCATGGCTCTTACGCTCCGCTTGTACGGATATTACGCTTCACTCGCACGGATCTTACGCCGAGTGTGAACACAGTCACCCTCCGCGTCGAGCGGGCACGGATCGCGACGCACGCCGCAGCGTCGCGCCGCGCCCGATTGGCGCGGGAAGCGCGCAATCGTCACTATCGGTGCGTGCAGCGGTCCTTTGCGATGTCGCTGCGGCGGACATCAGCTTTGCGTCCGCTCGTTGGTCACCAGCGTGCCCACGTCCTCGCCGCGCACGATGCGCAGCAACTCGCCCGGCGTGGTCAGATCGAAGACGCGCAGCGGCAAATCGTTGTCCCGGCACATGACGATGGCCGTGGCATCCATGACGTTGAGGCGATCGGCGAGCACCTTGTCGAACGTCAGGCGCGGATAGCGCGTCGCCGTCGGATCCTTCAGCGGGTCGTCCGAGTAGACGCCGTTGACCTTGGTCGCCTTGAGCAGCAGGTCCGCATTGACCTCGATGGCCCGGAGGCTGGCGGCCGTGTCGGTGGTGAAGAAAGGATTGCCCGTGCCGGCCGCCATGATCACCACGCGGCCCTTCTCGAGGTGGCGAACGGCGCGGCGCCGGATGTACTCCTCGCAGACCTCGTTGATGCGGATCGCCGACATGACCCGTGCGAACACGCCCAGCGATTCCAGCGCATCCTGCAGCGCCAGGGAATTCATCACCGTGGCCAGCATGCCCATGTGATCGCCGGTGACCCGGTCCATGCCGGCGCGCGCCAGGCCCGCGCCGCGGAAGATGTTGCCGCCGCCGATGACCACGGCGACCTGCATGCCGAGGCTCAGGACCTCGCGAATCTCCTTTGCGACCCGCTTGAGCATGTTCGGGTCGATGCCGTAGTCCGCCTCCCCCATGAGCGCTTCGCCGGAGAGCTTCAGAAGAATACGCCGCAGCTGCCGCCCGGCCACACCGGCGGAGGGATCGGGCACTGTGCCCAGGGAAGTGCTTGCCGCCATGAACAATTTACCTATGGCTTGCGGCAGCCGAAACGACCGCCATGCCTGATGAGCTTGCGCCTACCAACCCTGAGCGTAACGCGCCCGGCACGGGCGAGACCAGTTCAAGCCGGATCTTCGCCACGGTCGAGCCTTGGCCGTCAGGGACCGACAGAGACCGCCCTCGGCCCGCTCGCTCAGGGACCGGCGCGGCGACGCGGCGGGCCATTATAGAGAACCCCGCTGGTCGCGGGGTTCCGGATACGAGAACGAGCCAGACCGATGGGCCCCGACGAGGGGGCAATGCGCCGACAGCCCGCCGGGATCCCTCGTGGGGAGCAGATCGCTCCGGAGAGCTGCCATGCAGGACCGGCGGGACGCCGGTCCCGCCGGGCGCGGCGCGATCGCCGCAAGAACGTCGCACGGCTCGCGGGACTACTCCCCGCGAACCTGCTTCATCACCTCGGCGGCAAAGTCTTCCTGCTTCTTCTCGATGCCGGCGCCCACCTCGTAGCGGACGATGGCCGTCACTTCGGCGCCGGCCTTCTTCAGGTACTGCTCCACCGTCTGCTTGTCGTCCTTGACGAAGGGCTGCCCGAGCAGCGTGACCTCGTTGAGCCACTTGCGCACCCGGCCCTCGATGATCTTGCCGAGAATGTCCTCGGGCTTGCCGGCGTTCTTGGGATCCGCCTTGGCCTGCTCGATGAAGATGGCGCGCTCGCGCTCGATGTCCTCGGCCGGCACATCGGCGGCCGAGATGCAGGTCGGATTGATGGCCGCGACGTGCATGGCGATGTCCTTGGCCACCGCCTCGTCGCCCGCGCTCAGCGCCACCATGGAGCCGATGCGGGTGCCGTGCAGGTAGACGCCCACCACTGCAGGCGCCTCGAGCGCCACGACGCGGCGTACGGTGATGTTCTCGCCGATCTTGGCGACCAGCTCGCGGCGGTACTCGTCGAGCGTCTTGCCCTGGGCATCGGCCGGGGCGGGGACGCCCTCGATCCGTGCCTCGAGCAGCGCCTCGAGCGACTCGGCGCCGCGCTCGAGCGCCAGGTGTGCGGCGATGTTGCCGAGCGTCTGGAAGTCCTCCTGCTTGGCGACGAAGTCGGTCTCGCAGTTGACTTCGACCATGGCGGCGCGCCGTCCGTCCGCCGAGCGCTGAATGGCGATCACGCCCTCGGCCGCGATGCGCGAGGCCTTCTTGTCGGCCTTGGCAAGGCCGCTCTTGCGCATCAGCTCCGCCGCTGCCTCGAGGTCGCCCTGGGTTTCGACGAGTGCCTTCTTGCACTCCATCATGCCGGCGCCGGTGCGCTCGCGCAGCGCCTTTACTGCTTCAGCCGTAACAGCCATGAATGCCTCTTCTCACGCGCTTGCGCGCGAACCATTCTGCGGGGCCGCGCAGGCGCGGCCCCGTACACGAGAAAAAAACCTTACTCCTTCGCCGCGGCGTCGGGCGACGCAGCCTCGGCGCCAGGCGACGCGGCCTCGGCGCCAGGCGCCGGCGCCTCGGCGCCCGTCTTGCGCTTGGCCTCCGCGCGGCGCGCCATGAATTCCTCGGCGCCTTCCTCGGAGTCGACGTTCTCGACGTCGGCGATCACATCCGCCGAATCCGCGTCGGTCTCCGCTTCGGCCTTCGCCGGCGCACGCTTGCGCGGGGTGGCCTTCTTCTTGGCCGCCGCCGGGCGCGCGCGGCGCGCAGCCGGCACGGCGCTCCTCGGCCGGGGCTTGCCCTCCTCGTCGAGCTCGACGAACTCGTCCTCGCCGACCGGCACCTCGGGCGCCGCCGAGCGTCCCTCGATCACGGCATCGGCCATGCCCGCGGCGTAGAGCTGAATGGCGCGCATGGCATCGTCGTTCCCGGGAATCACGTAGTCGACGTCCTCGGGCGAGCAGTTGGTGTCGACCACCGCCACCACCGGGATGCCCAGCTTCTTCGCCTCGCTGAGGGCGATGCGCTCATGGCCCACGTCGATGATGAACAGCACGTCGGGCAGCGAGTCCATGTCCTTGATGCCGCCGAGGCTGCGCTCGAGCTTGTCGCGCTCGCGCCTCAGGCCCTGTGCCTCGCGCTTGCTGTGCTGCTCCAGCGTGCCGTTGGTCGCCATCTCGTCGAGGTCGGTCAGGCGCTTGATCGACTGGCGCACGGTCTTGAAGTTGGTGAGCATGCCGCCGAGCCAGCGATGGCTCACGTATGGCATGCCGCAGCGAAGCGCCTCCTCCCGGATGGCCTCACGCGCCGCGCGCTTGGTGCCGACGAACAACACCCGTCCGCCATCCGCCACGACCTGGCGGATGAAGGCCGCCGCCTCGTTGTAGAGCGGCAGGGTCTTCTCGAGGTTGATGATGTGGATGCGGTTACGTTCACCGAAAATGTACGGAGCCATTTTCGGGTTCCAGAAGCGGGTCTGATGTCCGAAGTGAACGCCCGCTTCCAGCATCTGTCGCATGGACACGCTGGCCATCGTCTTGAACTCCTGGGGTTGAGCCTCCACCCGTCCCAGACGCCGACCGGCTCGGTCGCGGCCCTGCGATCGGAAACGATCGAGGGACGGTCCTGCGAGCAGGCACCCCGGCGTATGTGTCGACGGATGTGAGAGATTTCGTTGCTAAAAAAGCGCGCGCTTTATACCATAAACTCGATGACGCACCAATTTTTTTTGGGGTCTTTGCCGCGAGTCTTGCCGTGGTCTGCCCTGTCGTCGGTCCGGTTTCACGCCCGTGCCGTGCAGTGCGTCATCCCCACCGTTCCGCGGCGCGACGGCTCCCGGAACGACACACCGCGGGGCCGCGCACCCAGGAACGAGGCCCCACGGGATCACGCGCTGACCGGAGGCCCGCACGCCGCGCACGCGGCGCGGCCGGCGGGACACCGCGCTTCGTCGCCCTGATGCGCGGGCCCGATGCGCCACACCGTCCGTTCCCGCCCTGCCGGCCCCACGGTCCTCGACGCTGTCTTCAACCCTAGCGGCGCCCGTCCCCACGGGGACGGCGTTGCATCAGCGCCGCGGCCCAGCGCCGCGCGCCCGGAAGCACGATATGCAGGTGTCCATCAAATCCCCCGCAGAACAGGACGCAATGCGCCTCGCCGGCCGGCTGGCGGCCGATGTGCTCGACATGATCGCGCCGTATGTCGTGCCGGGCACGACCACCGACGAGCTCAACGCCCGCTGTCACGACTACATCGTGAACGAGCTCGGGGCCATTCCCGCGCCGCTCAATTACCGGGGTTTCCCGAAGTCGATCTGCACCTCCGTGAACCACGTGGTCTGCCACGGCATTCCCGGGGACAAGCGTCTCAAGCAGGGCGACATCATCAACATCGACGTGACGGTCATCAAGGACGGGTGGCACGGCGACACCAGCCGGATGTACGCGGTCGGCAAGATCGCGCCCGCCGCGCAGCGCCTGATCGACATCACCCACGAGGCCATGTGGATCGGCATTCGCCAGGTGCGTCCCGGGGCGCGGCTCGGTGACATCGGCGCGGCCATCCAGACCTTCGTCGAAGGCCATCACCTTTCCGTGGTGCGCGAATATTGCGGACATGGCATCGGACGGGTATTTCACGAGGACCCGCAGGTGCTGCACTACGGGCAGCCGGGCACCGGCATGGAGCTCGTTCCGGGCATGACCTTCACCATCGAGCCCATGGTCAATACCGGCAAACGCCATGTGCGGCTGCTCGCCGACGGGTGGACCGTCGTCACCAAGGACCGCTCCTTGTCCGCGCAGTGGGAGCATACTGTGCTGGTCACCGAAACCGGCTACGAGGTGCTCACGCTCGGCGCCGAGGCCCGCACCGGCCTGTTGACCGGCACGGCCGATGGACGCTGAGCGCCGTTCATTGCCACGCCCCCGGATGCCCGGTTAGACCGGCCCGGAGATCCCATGCCAGTCGTCACGCCCGAGGACCTGGAGGAAATCGCGGCCCCCGCCGGCGATCCGCGCTGGGATTACCTCACCAGCCTGCAGCAGTCGCTCGCGGCGCCGAACCAGGCCCTGGAATGCTTCCGGGCCGCGCTCGACGAGGGCGACGAGCGCCTCAAGCAGCGCTTCCTGGACGAGGAGCCGGTCGAGCGCCTGGTGCGCGACCGCGCGCGGCTGGTCGACACCCTGCTCAAGGCATCGTGGACGCTGCACCTGGGCGAGCACGCGCGTGACATCGCGCTGATCGCCGTGGGCGGATACGGGCGCGGCGAGCTCAATCTGTGCTCGGACATCGACATCCTGGTGCTGTTGCCGAAAACCGAGGCGGCGCCCTGGCAGGCGAATCTCGAGCGCTTTCTCACCTTCATGTGGGACATCGGCCTGGAGGTCGGGCACAGCGTGCGCACCATCGACGACTGCCAGCGCGAAAGCGCGGCGGACGTGAGCGTGGCGACCACGCTGATCGAGGCGCGCCTGCTGAGCGGCCCGGAGCAGCTGTTCGAGGCCATGCGCCGGGCACTCGCCCCCGAGCGGGTCTGGCCGATCCGCGAGTTCTTCGAAGCCAAGGTCGCGGAACAGACCGCGCGCCACCACCGCTACCACGACACGGCCTACAACCTCGAGCCCAACGTCAAGTCGAGCCCGGGCGGCCTGCGCGACATCCAGACCATCGGCTGGGTCGCCAAGCGTCACTTCGGCGCCGAATCGCTCGACGAGCTGGTCGAGCACGGCTTTCTGACGCGCAGCGAGCTGCGCAAGCTGAAGACCGCGCAGGCCTACCTCTGGAAAATCCGTTTCGCCCTGCATGTGCTGACCCAGCGGCGCGAGGACCGCCTGCTGTTCGATCACCAGATCAGGCTCGCGAAGATGTTCGGCTACGAGGACGCGACCTACACCCTCGCGGTCGAGCAGTTCATGCAGCGCTACTACCGCACCGCCATGGACGTGAGCCTGCTCAACGAGATGCTGCTGCAGCTGTTTCGCGAGGCCATTTTGTCCTCGGCGAACGCGCCGATCCCGGTGAACTCGCGCTTTCAGATCCGCAACGACTATCTCGAGATCACCTCCGACGACGTCTTCGACCGCTATCCCTCGGCCATGCTCGAGCTGTTCGCCATCCTGCAGCAGCATCCCGAGGTGCGCGGCGTGCGCGCCTCCACCATCCGCGAGCTCACGCGCCACCTGTGGCTGATCGACGAGGAGTTTCGCCAGCACCCGCGCAATCACCGGCTGTTTCTCGAGATCCTGCGCGCCCCGGTGGGCGTCACCCACGAGCTGCGCCGCATGAATCTCTACGGCGTGCTGGGGCGCTACATCCCGGCCTTCGGGCGCATCGTCGGGCGCATGCAGTACGACCTGTTCCATGCATACACGGTCGATGCGCACACCCTGTTCGTGGTGAGCAATCTGCGACGGCTGGCCATGGCCAAGTACGACCACGAGTTCCCGGCGCTGTCACGCATCATGCAAGCGCTGCCCAAGCCCGAGCTCGCCTATCTCGCGGCCATTTTCCACGACATCGCCAAGGGGCGCGGCGGCGATCATTCCGAGCTCGGCGCGGTGGACGCCGAGGCGTTCTGCCTGGAGCAGGGCCTGTCGCGCTACGACGCGCGCCTGGTCGCCTGGCTGGTGCGCCACCATCTCGAGCTGTCGGTCACGGCGCAGAAAAAAGACATCAGCGATCCCAAGGTCATCCACGATTTCGCCCAGCTGGTCGGCGACCAGATCCACCTCGACTACCTGTACGTGCTCACGGTGGCCGACGTGCGCGGCACCAACCCGAAGCTGTGGAACGCCTGGAAGGCCTCGCTGTTCAACGAGTTCTACGAGCGCACCAAGCAGGCGCTGCGCCGCGGACTGGAAAGCCCGATCGACAAGGAGGAGCTGATCGCCGAGACCCAGTCGCGGGCACGCGAGCTGCTGGCGGACAGCATCCCGACCGAGGAACACATCGACGCCGTCTGGCGCCGCTTCACGGACGCCTACTTCATTCGTCACACACCGGCGGAGATCGCCTGGCATACCCAGCAGCTCGCCGCGCGCCGGGCGGATGACACCTCCTCGCTGGTGTCCGTGCAACAAAAAAGCGGTCGCGGCGGCACCGCCGTGATGACCTATACGCCGCAGACACAGCACAGCTTCGCGCGCACCACCGCCCTGCTCGATCAGCTCGGCCTGAACATTCTCGATGCGCGCATCACCCCGACCGCGGACGGCTTCAGTCTCGACGTGTATCACGTGCTCGAGGACACCGGGGGCGAGATCGTCGATGCGGCGCGCATCCGTGACATCGAGCTACAACTCGCGCACACATTGTCGCACCCGACCGATCGTGTGGTGACCGTCACACGGCGTGCGCCGCGCCAGGTGCGCGTGTTCGCCACGCCGACCCAGATCAATTTCAGCGAGGATCCGGTGAACCTGCGCACCATCCTCGAGCTCATCGCCGCCGACCGCCCCGGCCTGCTCTCCCAGGTGGCCCAGGTGCTCATGGCCCAGCGGGTGGACATTCACACCGCAAAGATCGGCACCGTCGGCGAGCGCGCCGAGGACGTTTTCTACGTGAGTGACGAGCACGGCCGCCCGCTGGACGCGGCGGCCCGCGACAAGCTGACCCAGGCGCTCATCGTGGCGCTCGACCGGCGGGAGTGATGCGGCGCCCGAGCGGGCCTGTGCCAGCGTGACACCCCTCGATGTCCTGTGAGGACGTGCACGTCGTCCATCCGCCTCGTTGCGCGGTACACTGCGCGACATGAATCCGGCACTGACTCAACTGCGGCCCTATCCGTTCGAGCGCCTGCGGGCGCTGCTCGCCGGCGCACAGCCGCCCGCCGCGCTGACGCATATCTCGATGTCCATCGGCGAGCCGCGGCATGCGCCGCCGCCGTTTCTCCTCGAGGCGCTCACCCGCAATCTCGAAACCCTGGGCAGCTATCCGGCCACGGCCGGCACGCCACAGTTGCGCGCGGCGGTCGCCGCCTGGCTCACGCGGCGTTTCCGCCTGCCGGCCGGCGCGGTGGACCCGGAAACCATGGTGCTGCCGGTCAACGGCACCCGCGAAGCCCTGTTTGCCTTCGTCCAAGCCGTGGTCGATGCGCGTCGAGATGCCGTGGTGGCCATGCCCAACCCCTTCTACC